>JAGVII010000328.1 GCA_020056155.1 Afipia sp. | reverse complement strand
TCCTGTCGTCGTGCCGGCGTCGGTCGACTGTGAGCCGCGTGAGGCCGGCTTGACTGAGCCGGTCGGGGCGGTGTCGGGCATGGCGTTGAGTGCCGCGGCGCGCGATTCGAGCAGGGCCTGCCGTCGCATGATCTGGTTGAGCTTCTGATCGTATTGCTCCTGATCGAGCAACTGGCGGCTGGTGGTGCGATCGACACGCGCGCGTAGTTCCGCGATGCGGTCTTCGTAGGCGTACTGCATCTCGGCCTGCCGCGCGATCAGGCGCGTCAGTACGTCGTCACGGAAAGCGAAATAGGTCGCCGTCGCAGCGGACCACGCACCCATGATGACGATCGAGCCAGCGACGATCCAGAACACCACCGGCCCAAACCGCACGGCCTTGCCGTGATGGACAATTGTATAGCCATTGCGATCGGGGCGGTGATGCGCCGGGCGCCGTTGCGGCGCCCTTGGATGCTCATGGGCGTGATGTTTGGAATGATCGGAATAGTGGGCGGAACGGTTCGACATCAGCACTCCCGCGCCGGCCGGAAACGGCTCCGGACGGCTCAATTACAGAGGCTGATTTGAACCTTTCATGGTTAATTTTCGGGAAACGGTACTTAATTGCGGTGTCGGAATCTGAAGTCGCGTAGGGGGTTGGCGGGCGATCATCGACACGCCAGTCTGCGTTAAGCGACGCGCGCCGCCGCCAGAACCTCGTCGGCGTGGCCGTCGACCCTGACGTTGCGCCAGATTTTTGCGACTTTGCCGCCGGCGTCGATCAAAACCGTTGTCCGAATAATCCCCATGAACGTCTTGCCGTACATCGATTTTTCGCCCCAGACGCCGTAGGCTTTCAGCATCCCGAGCGTCTCATCCGACAGAAGGGGGACGGTCAGTTCGTGCTTGTCGCGAAACGCTTCCTGCGCCGTCAACGGATCGGCCGAGACCCCGAGGACAGCGGTCTGGGCCGCCGCGAAAGCATTGGCGAGGCGGCTGAAGGCGACGGCTTCGAGGGTGCATCCCGGAGTGTCCGCGCGGGGATAGAAGAAGATCACCAGCTTGCGCCCGGTATAAGTCGCCAGCGACACAAGTTGCCCGCCGTCGCGGAGCAGGGAGAAGGCTGGTGCTGGTTTGCCCTCGGTAAGCGTTCCCATCTTCCTGACCGGCGTCGCCGGCTTGCTTTTCGTCGCTGGTGCAGCGGACTTTTTGTCCGATGCGGTCTTCGCGCTGGCGCGTTTCGACGGACTGGCAGCAGATATTCTTTTGGTTGCCGCAGCTTGCGTTGCACCCCGTTTGGCCGTGGTTTTTCCGCCAGATTTACCGGCGGCGGATGAGGCCGCTGCCCTTGTGGCAACTCGCTTGGCAGTCTTGGTTTTTCCGCTCGCCGCCGCCCGGCTCGATTTGGACGATTTCTTACGCGTTTTCTTGGACATACGCCTTCCTTTCGTCGCTTTCGGCAGGGTATTTTGGGAATCGCGAGAACCGCGACGGAGCACTAAAGCCAACTTCTTCGGCTGGGCAAATCTGACGTCCCCGGAGTATGGTGGATAGCCATTTTTTTCGATTTTCGACTCTCTCAGGCCCCGGTCGAACGACGGACAATACAATAAACTAAGACTGGACCTTTAGTCTGGCAGCACTCCGACGGAGCGAGTCTCCAATTTGACGCTTTGACGCCCGGCGGCGCGACCAGGCTGACTATTACTACCGAGAGGCAATGCCGAGATCAGAGCCCCAGAAAGCCTTTGCGAAGGCTGCAGACGAGCACCGGCATTGGGATGATTCCGGATGGAATCACCATGACGATGCCGCGTGTGACAGGGCGATCAAACTTCTCAATCGGCCAAGCATCGGAATTCATCGGGTGACGGACGGGTTCCGCAGGCTGCGCCGCGGGATCGCCGGCAGTCCGTGGGTTGGACGGACAGCGATTGTCCTGATGTCGATGAGCGTCGTCTTTGCCGCGGCCTTCGGAGCGCTGTGGCTGCGGCTGGGTGCCGGCCCCGTTAATCTCGACGTCATGACGCCATGGCTAGCATCGGCGATTGAGGAGAATCTTGGGCACGATCATACCGTTGAGGTCGGAGGCACCCAGATCGAACGTGCCGGCCGTATCCGGATTGCCGTACGGCTGCGCGACATCGTGGTGCGGGATCACGACCGCAACATCGTGGCGAGCGCTCCGAAGGCCGAAGTGCGGCTTTCCGGAATGGCGCTGCTCACCGGGCGGCTTCGCGCTGAAACGCTCCGGCTCGTGGGCGCTGAACTTGCGGTGCGGATCACGCCCGATGGCCGTGTGATTGTGTCGACGGGGCAGAGCAACAGCCCGCTCGCCACCGGCAAGGTTCCCGTCAAACCAGCGCCTCAGACCGCTTCCGGTCCGACACCTTTGCCGTTTCAGGCATCGCCCACGACGCCGACACTGCCTGCGACATCGGCCGCAGCGTCGAACGGCACAGGAGGGTTGCTTGCTGCCCTCGATTGGCTCGACAGTCTCAGCGCCAACGGACTCGACGGGCAGAGCCTCAACGAAATCGGATTGCGCAACGGCGTGCTGACGGTCGAAGACCAGCGCAACGGTGGTGTCCTCAATTTCTCGAACATCAGCCTGAGCCTGCGCCGTCCGCTGGGTGGCGGTGTTGCGCTCAGCGTAGGCGAAGAAGGACAGAACGGCTGGGAACTCAAGGTCGCGGTCGGCGCGCCGTCCAACGGCGTGCGGTCCATCGATATCAGCGCCAACAAGGTTCCAACCAACAACCTGCTGCTTGCGGCCCGCTTGAAGGATTTCACTTACGCGGCGGACATGCCGCTCAGCGGCGAGTTCAAGGGCGAGATAGGCCGTGATGGCCTGCCCACCTATTTCCGGGGCGAGATTGTTGCGGGCAAGGGCACCATCGTCGATCTCAACGTTCCCGACTATCCGATGGTGATCGACCACGCCGATGCGCGTGTTGAATGGGACGCCGGCCGGCGCGTCATGGTGGCGCCGTTCCATGTCTACGCCGGCGCCAACCGCATTACATTGCTGGCGCATCTCGAACCACCCAACGACAGCATCCCGAACTGGCAACTCGGATTTAGCGGCGGAACAATTCTGCTGGCCGGCGACGAGGGAGAAGCTCCCTCGATCTTCAACCGCATTGCCATTCGGCTCCGCTTTGATACCGAAAATCGTCGTGTGCTTTTGACTCAGTGCGACATAAGCAACGGCGAGATAGGTATCGCCGGTTCCGGGAGTCTCGACTATTCCGGCGAGGCGCGTCTGACGCTTGGGATGGCAGCAACACCGATGCCGGTTTCGGTGCTGAAGCGCATCTGGCCCGTGCTGATTGTGCCTGAAGTCCGTGAGTGGATCACTGAGCGTGTCGAGCGTGGAATGGTCCAGCGGCTCGACGTGGCCGTCAACGCGCCGATGCATACGCTCGTCCGAGGCGGGCCGCCGATTCCTGACGATGGTCTGTCGGTGAATTTTCTGGCGAACGGTCTGACCCTCAGGCCTGTCGATGACATGCCTTTGGTACGCGATGCCGACATGAAAGGTCGTGTCAGCGGACGCACCGTCAACATCAATGTCGGGCAGGGCGCGGTGGATACGCCAGCGGGCCGGCGGTTGAATATTTCCGACCTGACGTTCGAGGTGCCGGATCTTGCGCCGAAGCCCGCGCCGACCAAGGTGCGCTTCCGGATCGACGGTCCAGTTCCGGCGGCTGCCGAAGTCCTGCAATCGGAACGGCTGCGCGATGCCGGCGATACGGCAATCGATCCCAATTCGAGCAAGGGAACGGTTTCCGCGATTGTCACGCTGGCGATGCCCTTGAAAAACGCGCTGACCAAGGCGGACACCACTTACTCCATCAACCTCGATCTCGGCGCGCTGGCCGTCGATAAGCTCGCGATGAACCAGAAGCTTGAGGCAAGCTCGCTGAAGGTCGTCGCCGATAATCAGGGTTATCGCGTTAAGGGCGACGTCAAGATCGGCGGCCAACCCGCGGCTCTCGACTATCGCAAGAACAACGAGGGGGACGCCGACGTGCGTGTTTCGGCGACCCTTGACGATGCGGCCCGCGCGCGCCTTGGCGTCGACCTGGGATCGAGCCTGAGCGGCGCGATTCCCATCAAGCTGACCGGCAAGATTGCCGGTGGTGAGGGAGATAATCGCGACAATCGCTTTGGCGTTGAGGCCGACCTCACCGCCGCGCGCATCGACAACCTGCTGCCCGGCTGGACCAAGGTTGCGGGCAAGACGACCAAAATGACTTTCAATGTCGTGCAGAAGCCTCAAGGGACGCGCTTCGAGGATATCGTCGTCGAAGGCAGCGGTACGCTGATCAAAGGCTCGTTGGAGGTCGATGACAAGAACGATCTGGTCAACGTGTCTTTCCCGACGTTTTCGCCGTCGGAAGGTGACAAGGCAAACTTGAAGGCCGAGCGGCAGCCGGACGGAATGCTCAAGGTCACGATGCGGGGTGAGGTGTTCGATGGCCGCGGCTTCATCAAGAGCGCGATGTCAGGCAGGGACCAGAACACCAAGGAAAAATCAAAGAATTTCGACATCGACATCGACGCCAAGCTGGGCGCGCTGGCCGGTTTCTATGGCGAGGCGGTTCGCAGCATCGACCTGAAACTCACACGCCGCGCCGGGGCAATCAAATCGTTCTCGCTCAGAGGCAAGCTCGGACGCGACACCCCGGTGATAGGCGACCTGCGCGGGCGTGGGCAGGGTCGTGACGTAATGTATCTCGAGACCAGCGACGCAGGCGCGTTCTTCCGTTTCACCGATACATACGCGAAGATGAATGGCGGCAAGATGTGGCTGGCGGTTGATCCGCCGACGTCCGATACGTCGCCTCAGGAGGGACTGCTGAACGTCCGCGACTTTTTTATCAAAGGTGAAGCCGCGCTTGACCGGGCTGTCGCCAATGCGCCGGGCGCGAACTCGCAGGGCGTTGGTTTTTCCGGCATGCGCGCGGAGTTCACGCGCCAGAGCGGCCAGCTACGAGTAAAGGACGGTGTGCTTCGCGGTCCGACGATCGGTGCGACCATCGAGGGTTTCATCGACTATCCCGTCAATCAGGTGAAGATGAGCGGCACTTTCGTTCCGCTCTACGGCCTTAACAACATGTTCGGGCAGATTCCGATCGTCGGCCTGTTTCTTGGTGGTGGCAGCAACGAAGGCCTGATCGGTATCACCTACGAAGTTGTCGGAACGCCCGGCGCACCGGTTTTGCGGGTTAACCCGATTTCGGCCATGGCGCCCGGTGTGTTCCGCAAGATTTTCGATTTCAACACCGGCAGGCAAAACGTGCCTGCGGATTTTGCCACGCCCAATCAGCAATGAACGCATTTCAGATTCAGGATCCCGACTATGAAGTGCGGGTGCGAAAAGCGTTCGCGGGTCAACTGGCCTTGGCCACGCTCGGAATAACACTGGCCAGGATCGAGCCCGGATCGCTCGAACTGCGGATGCCTTATGATGCAAAATTCTCGCAGCAGAATGGATTCCTGCACGGCGGCGTCGTATCTGCTGGGCTCGATACCGCATGCGGGCTCGCGTCCTATACGCTGATGCCTGCACAGGCGGATATTCTCACCGTCGAATTCAAGATCAACCTGCTGGCGCCTGCCAAGGGCCAGACGTTTCGTTTCGTCGGCAATGTTGTGAAACCGGGCCGCACCCTGGTCGTCGCGGAGGGGCGTGCGTTCGCTAATGACGGTGAACGCGAGAAACTGATTGCCACCATGTCCGCGACCATGATGACGATGCTGCGCCAGAGCTAGACTTTCGCCGGATATTACACCGGCTTGAGCAGAACGTGCTTCTTGCGCCCCATCGATAGCTTCACCACGCCTTCCGACGTGAGATCTTTAGGGGTCAGGTTCACCTTCTCATCGGTGACCGGAGCGTCATTGATGCGCAGGCCGCCGCCCTTGATCTGACGGCGCGCCTCGCCATTCGACGCCACAAGGCCGGCCTTGACGAACAGTCCCAGCGCCGGCGCGCCGGCGTCGAGTTCAGCGCGGGAAATTTCCAGTGTCGGCAAGTCACCTGCAATGGTGCCTTCCTCGAAGGTCTTTCGCGCGGTCTCCGATGCGGCATCCGCAGCGTCACGTCCTCGAATGAGTGCCGTTGCTTCGGTCGCGAGGATCTTCTTTGCTTCGTTGATATCCTGCCCCTTGAGCGCGGCGAGCTTCGCGATCTCATCCATCGGCAGCAACGTGAACAGCTTCAGGAAGCGTTCGACGTCCGCATCCTCGGTGTTGCGCCAGAACTGCCAGTAGTCGTAGTTGCTGAGCAGGTCTGCATTCAGCCAGACCGCGCCCGCCGCCGTCTTGCCCATCTTCGCGCCCGACGACGTCGTCAGCAGCGGACACGTCAATGCATAGAGCTGATGCGTCCCCATGCGCCGGCCGAGATCGATGCCGTTGACGATGTTGCCCCACTGGTCGGAGCCGCCCATCTGGAGGTTGCACCCGTAGCGCCGCGACAGCTCGACGAAATCGTACGACTGCAGGATCATGTAGTTGAATTCGATGAAGGACAGTTCCTGTTCGCGCTCCAGCCGCATCCGCACCGAATCCATGGTCAGCATGCGGTTGATCGAGAAATGACGGCCGACGTCGCGGAGCATTTCGATGTAATTCAACGTGGTCAGCCATTCCGCGTTGTCAGCCATCACGGCATCGCTTTTGCCTGCGCCGAACCGGATCAGCTTGGTGAAGGTTCCCTTGATGCTTTCCTTGTTGGCGTCGATCTGCTCGTAGGTCAGAAGCTTGCGGGTCTCGTCGCGGCCGGACGGATCGCCGACGCGGGTGGTGCCACCGCCCATGAGCACGATCGGCTTGTTGCCGGTCTGCTGGAGCCAGTGCAGCATCATGATCGACAGCAGGTGCCCGACATGCAGGGATGAGGCCGTGCAGTCGTATCCGATGTAGGCCGTCACATCGCCCTTGTCGGCAAGGGCATCGAGACCTGCGGCATCCGACATCTGGTGGATGAAGCCGCGGCTCTGAAGGACATTGAGGAAATCGGACTTGTAGGCGCTCATGAAGGCACTCTTTGACGATTGAGCAATTTAGCGGTTTGTTTGGGCCTGTGGTGTATCAGGTCCGGCGTTGGATTCAACCAAGCGCGTATTCGGGCTTTGCGGCCAGAATGCGCACAAAGCAACTAACGAGGGCTTTTTGGCCCGAAGGAGAGGCTATTGCTGAAGGCGATCGGGCTGATGAGCGGGACGTCTCTCGATGGCGTCGATGTTGCGCTGATCGAGACGGATGGCGAGCGTATCGGGACGTTCGGGCCGACCTCTTATCGGGCCTATACCGATAGCGAGCGCGATCTGCTGCGTAAGGCGCTTGCCGACGCAGCGTCCGTTACCGAACGCTGTGCACGTCCCGGTGCTCTGAAGGACGCGGAATCGCTGGTAACACACGCGCATGCGGAGGCCATCGAGAATTTTCTGAAAGCCCACAGTCTGCCTCGCGACTCCATCGATATTGTCGGCTTTCACGGCCAGACGGTCCTGCATCGTCCCGATCAGAAACTGACCGTGCAGATCGGCGACGGTCACGCGCTGGCCAAGTCGCTTGGCGTGCCGGTGGTGTTCGATCTGCGCGCGGCCGATGTTGCCGCGGGCGGGCAGGGCGCGCCGTTAGTGCCTGTGTATCATCGCGCACTGGTGCGGCTATTGAACCGCGCGGGTCCAGCGGTAGTCGTGAACATCGGCGGCGTTGCAAACGTCACCTACATCGATGGCGAGACATTGATCGCCTGTGATACAGGCCCCGGCAATGCGCTGCTCGACGATTTCATGCTGCGCAGGACGGGGAAGGCGGTTGATCGCGATGGTCGAACGGCGGCCAAAGGGCTTGCCGATCAGGACTGGATCACGCGCGCATTGAGCCAGCCTTTCTTCAGAATGCCACCACCGAAATCACTCGATCGCAATGACTTCGCCGCACTGAGTGTTGACGGCATGAGCACGGAGGATGGCGCGGCCACCCTTACGGCGTTTACGGCGGATTCGATTGCGATGATTGCGGCTGCATTGCCGAAACTACCTGCGAACTGGATTGTCGTGGGCGGTGGCGCCAGCAATCCCACCTTGATGCGGATGCTGGGTGAGCGCGTGGCGCCCGCGTCCGTGACGCGTGGCACCGATCTCGGCTGGTCAGGGGACGCGGTCGAAGCCCAGGCCTTTGCTTACATGGCCGTCCGCAGCCTCAGGGGATTGCCGCTGACATTTCCGAGAACGACCGGCGTAGCTGGGCCGCTGACCGGCGGCGTCCTCGCGAAACCGTGATTTCATGCACCTGCATGGACCTTGACAGACTCCATGCACTCGCATTTAATTCAATGCAAGTGCATGGAAGGATGTTCCCGATGCTGGTCGTTGAGCTTATTCACGCAGTTCAAATCATTCGCGACGGCGTGTGGCGCTATATGCGTCATACAGCGTCAAACGTTGAAAGCGATCGGGCGCCGCCATGCTCGCCTCGGTGGAGGGATACGCCGTGAGCGAGAAACTCAGGCTCATCAGCCACAAGCTGTGCCCGTACGTTCAGCGTGCGGTGATTTCGCTGACGGAGAAAGGCGTGCCGTTCGAGAGGATCGACATCGATCTCGACAACAAGCCCGACTGGTTCCTGAAGATTTCGCCGCTCGGCAAGGTGCCGGTGCTTCAGGTAGACGACAAGGTTGTTTTCGAATCTGCGGTCATTCTCGAATATCTCGAGGAAACCCAGCCCAAGCCGCTACATCCGAAGGACCCGCTGCCCCGCGCTGAACATCGCGCGTGGATGGAGTTCGGCTCTGCGGTGCTGGCGGACATCTGGGGGCTGGAAACGGCTGCCGACGAGGCGACGTTCAACGTCAAGGCGAAGCAGGCGACTGAAAAGTTCGCGCGGCTCGAAGCGCGGCTTGTCGCAGCCCCATGGTTTGACGGCGAATCCTTTTCGCTGGTTGATGCAGTGTTCGCGCCGGTGTTCCGTTATTTCGATACGTTCGATGAAATTGGCGATTTCGGCATTCTCGCCGGCAAGCCCAAGATCGCCCGCTGGCGCAAAAGCCTGCGCGAACGCCCGTCAGTGGTCGCGGCCGTGAGCGCCGAATATCCCGCGCTGCTGCGGACCTTCTTGAAGAAGCACAAGTCGTATCTTTCCCAACTGGACCGGCGTGCTGCTGCTTAAAGGCGCAGGTCCAGTCAATGAAAAATGG
>JAGVII010000179.1 GCA_020056155.1 Afipia sp. | reverse complement strand
CCCCGGAATGACGAATTCAATGTCCGACGATCTCCGGCACCTTGGTCGCAGGCGGCGTGTTACGGCTGCGCTGGGTGCGGACGATACCGTCGATGATGGTCATGCCGATGCCAGGCAGGTCGCCGAGTTGAACACTCTCCAGAATGTTTTTCCCGGCCGAGTGCTGCGCCCTGTCCATGATGACGAAGTCTGCGGCGCGGCCGACTTCGATCATGCCGCAATCCAGCGCGCGCATCCGCGCGGTGTTGCCCGTCGCAAAGCAGAACGCGATTTCAGCCGGGACGTCGCCAAGCGACGACAGCAGCGACACCATGCGCAGAATACCGAGCGGCTGCACGCCTGAACCCGCTGGCGCGTCGGTGCCGAGAATGACCCGGTTCAGCTCTTTCATCTCGCGGGCAATCCGCAGTGTATAGAGCGCGGCGCGCTCGTTGCCGTTGTGAACCAGTTCGAGGCCGCGCTTGCAGCCTTCGCAGATGCAACGGATCTGTCCATCGGGCAGGGCGGTGTGGCCGCCGTTGATGTGACCGATGACGTCGGTGTCGGCTTCCAGCACGACGTCGGCATCGATCAGGCCGGACCCCGGAATCGACGGGCCGCCGGTATGGATAGTGCTTTGAATGCCGTATTTGCGCGCCCACGCCACCATTTTGCGCGCGGTGGGGCCGTCCTTGACGCCGCCGAGACCGACTTCGCCGAGCAATCTGACGCCGGCTGTGGCCAATTCCTTGAAGTCTTCCTCTGTCATCCCCGGTTCGATGACCGGGGCTCCTGCGTGAACCTTGACGCCGCCGGGGCGCAGATTATCGAACGCACGCTGGGCGAAGATTGCCATGGCCTTGACGCCGACAACGTCGCGCGGACGCCCGGGCATGTGAACCTCGCCCGCCGAGATCATGGTCGTGACGCCGCCGTTCAGAAAACTGTCGATCCAGCCGATCTGATTCTGCCGCGGCGTCCAGTCGCCGGCCACGGGATGAACGTGACTGTCGATCAGACCGGGGGTCACCGTCGTGCCGTTGGCATCGATGGTGGTGGTCGCGCCTTCGGCATCGATCTCCTTGGCCCGGCCGATCGCGGTGATCTTGCCGTTTTCCGCGACGATGGTGTCGGCGTCCAGGATCGGCTTTTCCATCGCCCCGCTCAGGATCAGACCGATGTTGCGGATCACCAGCTTGGTCGGACCGGTGGTGCCCTGGGGCGCGTCGTGGGACATGGTTTCTTCCTTCCGTGCAATGCCTTTTCGGCAGGTCGGCTCCAACTTGAGCCCGGGTTGACGGCAGGTTCAAGCCGGAATATTCATTAGTACACAAATGAATTGGCGAGGCAATCTGTCTCCGCGTTTCTGATCTTGCCCGCTACCTGACCCGCACAACGGATCGAGCGACATGAGCAACTTCAATCAGGAAAGTGTCCTCAGCGTCCATCACTGGACCGACACGCTGTTCAGCTTCACCACCACGCGCGATCCGTCGTTCCGCTTCCGAAACGGCGAATTCACCATGATCGGCCTGAAGGTCGGCCAGAAGCCGCTGCTGCGTGCCTACAGCGTGGCAAGCGCCAATTACGAAGACCGGCTCGAATTCTTTTCGATCAAGGTGCCGGACGGGCCGCTGACCTCGCGTCTTCAGCATCTCAAGGAAGGCGACGAGATCATCGTTAGCCGCAAGGCGACCGGCACACTTGTCATCGATAATCTGAAGAACGGCCGGAATCTCTATCTGGTCGGCACGGGAACCGGCCTCGCGCCGTTCCTAAGTGTCATCAAGGATCCGGAAACCTACGATCGCTTCGAAAAAGTCGTGCTGCTGCATGGTTGCCGCCATGTCGCGGAGCTTGCCTATGGCGAGATGATCAATGAGCACCTCCCGAAGGACGACCTGATCGGCGAACTGGTCCGCAACCAGCTGATCTATTATCCGACGGTCACCCGCGACCCGTTTCGCAACCGTGGACGGATCACCGATTTGATGACGTCAGGAAAACTGTTCAGCGATGCGGGTCTCGCTCCCCTCGATGCCGCGCATGACCGGGTCATGATCTGCGGCAGCCCCGCATTGTTGCAGGACACCCGCACGCTGCTGCTCGACAAAGGCTTCACCGAAGGCAATCACGGCGAGCCGGGCGAGTTCGTAATCGAGAAGGCGTTCGTCGAACGCTAGTTCTGAAGCGGCAAGGCCGCGAGCCTATGCGGCCTGTACGCGGCCATCCCGCGCAACACGAATTCTCTCTGCATATTGGTCCGCGAGGTGGCGGAAACTCTCCGGGATCGCTTTGTCCGTGAAAAAGTAATGGCAATCCCCGAAATGGCCGCCGCGCACCGTTGCGTTGCGGCCAAATTTGCTTTCATCCGCAACCAGCAGGGACGTCCGGCAATTGGCGGCGATGGCCTGACGCGCCTGAACCTCGCCAACATAAAAATCGAGTAGCGCGCCGTCGTCATCAATGCCGCCGACGCCGAAAATTCCGATATCCGCCTTGAAGTCGGAAAAGAAACGAACGGCAGTGTCGCCGATGATGTCCCGGTCAAAAGGGCGAAGCGTACCGCCCGCCATGGTGATTTCCACATCGGGATTGCGCGCGAAGGCCGCGGCCACGTTCAGATTGTTGGTGATGATCCGCAAATTCTGACGATGAGACAGTGCCTGCGCCACATATTCAGGCGTCGTGCCGAGCCCGATCATCAATGATGCGCCGTCAGGAATGAAATCGGAAACGGCCTGACCGATACGCCGCTTGGCATCGGGATTGAGCCCCTGCCGGCTTCCATAGGCGAGATTTGGATTCTGGACAGGAAGGCTTACGCCGCCATGGACGCGGCGCAACAAACCCTGATCGCACAGTTGGTTCACGATCCGGCGGATCGTTTGTTGCGTCACCTCGAAATGTCTCGCGAGATATTCGATCGATGCGAAGCCCGCTTCACGGACGATCTCCAGGATACGGGCGTGTCGTTGACTGACTATTTTGAGCATAGATCCCCGTTTGTCACAAAAACTTATCATTCGAACGGTACACGAGCAATTGCTGTTTCATGTGCGCATATACTGTGTTCATATGAACATAATAAAACACGCATCCCGCCGCCAGACGGGTCTCTTCGGCGGATTGCGGCGTCTGTAATGGCAGAGCCGGAGCTGGCCGATGCCGTCCTTCGCCTTGTCCGCCGGGCCGGGGACTGAGAGACGGATCGGGACGCCCTCCAGGGTTTCTGCGATTGCAAACGTCATAACTGGGGCGGTCATGTCGGCGATCACACTCGATCATATCTCCAAGAACTGGGGCCCGATGCGCGCCGTTGACGACGTCAGTCTCACGGCAGAGCAGGGCTCGCTGCTGGTTCTTCTGGGGCCGTCGGGTTGCGGCAAATCCACAACGTTGCGGTTGATCGCCGGCCTTGAGCAGCCGGACGGCGGCACCATTACAATCGGCGGGACGGACGTCACGAATCTGACGCCGGCTCTGCGCAAGATCTCGATGGTGTTTCAGTCGTACGCCCTGTTTCCCCATCTGAGCGTCGGGGAAAACATCGTATTTGGTCTGCGCGTGCGCCGCGTGTCGCGCGCGGAGCGTGATGCGCGGCTCAAGCGCGTCGCGGACATCGTCGGTCTCGGCCATCTGCTGGAGCGCAAACCCTCGCAACTATCCGGTGGCCAGCGTCAGCGCGTGGCACTCGGCCGCGCCATTATCGCCGAGGCCAAAGTCTGCCTGATGGACGAGCCGCTTTCCAATCTCGATGCCAAGCTTCGTCACGAAATGCGTACCGAAATTCGCTCGCTTCAGCAGCGTCTCGGAATGACGATGGTTTATGTGACTCACGATCAGACCGAAGCCATGACCATGGCGGATCGTGTAGTGCTGATGCGTGACGGCCGCATCGAACAGAATGGCACGCCGGAAGAGCTCTACAATCGGCCTGCAACCGCTTTCACGGCGCGCTTCATCGGAACGCCGCCCATGAACCTGATCGCGCGAGGCGACCGGTTGCTCGGCGTTCGTCCGGAACATATTCGCGTCGTGTCGCATGACGGTCATCCGGCGCGCGTAAAGGCGGTCGAGCATCTCGGAGCCGACAGCATCATTCTTTGCGAAGTCGATGGACAGCCGGTCTCAGTGCGGCAGGACGGTTTCAGCAAGTCACTGCCGGGCGATGACATCCGGCTCGCGTGGGATGCAGGTTTCGAACACCAGTTCGACAAGACATCGGAGCGGCGGATGGAATCCGTCGCCGGTGAGGCGAAGAGAGTTGCTGTTGTCTGAGACCGTAACGGAATCGGCAACTGATCAGTCACAAAGGGGAGAATGATATGAAATTCCTTGGACGAACGATGCTTGCGGCGGCCGCGCTTGCGGCTATGTCTTTCAGCCCGCGGCCTGCGGCTGCGGTTGATCTCACGATGTATTATCCGGTCGCGGTCGGTGGTCCGGTGACCAAGATCATCGATGATATGGTGGCGCGTTTCCAGAAGGAAAACGCGGACATCAAGGTGACGGCGGTGTATGCCGGCAACTACACCGACACGATGACCAAGGCGATGACGGCGATGAAGGGCGGCCAGCCGCCGCAGTTGTCTGTGTTGCTCTCGACCGACGTTTTCACGCTGATGGATGAGAACGCCATCGTGCCGATGGATAGTCTCGTCGCCGACAAGTCGTGGTTCAAGGAGTTCTATCCCGCGTTCATGGCGAACGGGCAGATCGACGGCAAGACCTGGAGCATTCCGTTCCAGCGTTCCACGATTGTGCTGTACTGGAACAAGGATGCTTTCAAGGAAGCGGGCCTTGATCCGGAGAAGGCGCCCGCGACCTGGGACGAAATGACCGAGATGGGCAAGAAGCTCGTCAAGAAGGACGCTTCGGGCAACACCACCCGCTGGGGCGTTGAGATCCCCATCACTGGATACGCCTACTGGATGCTGCAGGCACTGGCGATCGAGAACGGTCAGAAGCTGATGAACGAGCCGGGCAACGAAGTCTATCTCACCGCGCCGAAGACCGTCGGAGCGCTGGATTACTGGGTGGATCTGTCGCGAAAGCACGCGGTGATGCCCACGGGCAGCGTCGACTGGGCAACGCTGCGCACCGACTTCCTCGAAGGCAAGACCGCGATGATGTGGCACACCACGGGCAATCTGACCGCGGTGAAGGATGGCGCGAAGTTCAACTTCGGCGTCGCCATGCTGCCTGCCAAGGAGCGCCGCGGGTCGCCGACCGGTGGCGGCAGCTTCTACATCTTCAAGAGCGCGTCACCCGAGCAGCAGAAGGCGGCCGTGAAGTTCATTCAGTGGATGACCGCGCCAGAGCGTGCAGCCGAATGGAGCATCAAGACGGGTTATGTCGCGGTGTCTCCGGCGGCGTACAAGACCCCGGCGATGGAAGCCTATGCGAAGGGCTTTCCAGCTGCCCTCGTCGCGCGTGATCAGCTTGAACACGCGGTACCAGAACTGTCCGTTCACGAAAACGGACGCATCTACAAGTTCGTCGGTGATGCTGTTCAGGCGGCGGTGACGGGCTCGCAGAAGCCGTCGGAAGCCCTTGCGGCGGCGCAACAGCAGGCAGACCGCGTGCTGCGCGCGTACAAGTAAAGAAAACGCCGGGTGGCGGTTCGCCGCCATCCGGCCCATCGTCCGATGACAGATCAAGCCGCCACAATGCCAGTTGCCGCGCGCAGGCCGAAGTCGCATGCGTGGTGGAATGCCGTGAACGCGTGGTTGCTGCTATTGCCTGCGGCGGTGCTGTTGATCGCGTTCACGCATTACCCGATCCTGGCGACCATCCGGCATTCGTTCTTCATCACGCGCCGGAACGGCGCGGAAGTTTTCGTCGGCCTGGAGAGCTATCATGCGATGGCTGCCGACCCGATTTTCTGGAAGGCGCTGGTCAATAATTTCTGGTTTGCGCTGGGGACCATTCCGACGTCGATTGCCCTGGCCTTGCTGATGGCGATCTGGGTTAACCGCAACATACGCGGCCGCGGCTTTCTGCGGCTTGCCTTTTTCACGCCGACCGTGTTGCCGATGATCGCGGTCGCGAACATCTGGCTGTTTTTCTACACGCCGGATTATGGGCTGCTCGATCAGCTGCGCGGGGTTTTCGGGCTGGCGGGCTGGAACTGGCTGGGCGACCCGAGCACGGTGATGAACTGTCTGGTTGTGATGGTGGTCTGGAAAGAGGCCGGATTCTTCATGATCTTCTATCTGGCCGCGCTTCAGCAACTGTCACCCGATCTGGAGGAGGCGGCTGCGGTCGAAGGCGCAAGCCGCTGGTACACATTCCGGCGGATTACCTTTCCCTTGCTGATGCCGACGACGTTATTTGTGACGATCAACGCGGTGATCAATTCGTTCAAGCTCGTTGACCATCTCGTCATCATGACCAAGGGCGGTCCGAACAATGCCAGTACGCTGCTGCTGTATTACATCTATGAAGTTGCCTTCACGTTCCAGGATTCTGCCTACGCGGCCACACTGACGGTGGTGCTTCTGATCCTGCTCAGCACGGTCGCATTGATCAAGTTCGGCTACCTCGATCGCAGGATACATTATCAATGAACGGCCGCACGCATCCCCTTGAGGCGATTGCCGCGTGGCTGCTGGCGCTGCTGTGGCTCGCGCCGCTGGCGTACGCATTCTGGAGCGCCCTGCATCCGGCCGCCTATGCGACGTCGTTCAGTCTGTCCGCGCCGTGGACATTGGAAAATTTCGCGCGCGCGTGGAATCAGGCGCCGTTCGGGCGGTATTACATCAACACGGTCGTGCTGGTCGTCATTATCCTGATCGGGCAGCTCATTCTTTCGACACTCGCGGCCTACGCTTTCGCGCGGTTCACGTTCCGTGGAAGCGGGATCGCGTTCGCGCTGGTGCTGTTGCAGTTGATGATTATGCCGGACGTGCTGATCGTCGAGAACTATCGCATGATCGGCAAGCTCGGGTTGCTCGATACGATCCCCGCGATTGCGCTGCCATACCTCGCAAGCGCATTCGGCATCTTCCTGTTGCGGCAGACATTCAAGAGCGTGCCGCAGGAACTGGTGGAAGCCGCTCGTGTCGAAGGGGCGGGGCCGCTGCAAATCCTCTGGAAAGTCTACGTTCCGCTGGCGCGGCCGACTTACGTGGCCTTTGGCCTTGTCTCGGTCAGCTATCACTGGAACAACTTCCTGTGGCCTTTGATCGTGACGAATTCGGTGGAAAGCCGGCCGCTCACCGTCGGCCTTGCCGTCTTCGGTGCTCCCGAGACCGGCGTGGACTGGTCGATCATTACGGCTGCGACGGTGATGACGATGGGGCCGTTGCTGATCGCGTTCCTGCTGTTCCAGCGGCAGTTCGTGCAGTCCTTCATGCGCGCAGGCATTCGCTGATGCGGTTGCTGACCTGGAATATTCAGTGCGGCAAGGGCTGCGATGGTGTGACCGATCTTGCGCGCATCGTCTCGGTCGCGAGGGAGATGGCTGACGCGGACGTCTACTGTTTTCAGGAAGTCTCCGACAATTTTTCCAGCCTTGACGGTGGCACCGACCAGAGCGCGCAACTGGCGTCGCTGCTGCCCGGATATGTGCCGGTGTTCCGTCCGGCCATTGAAGCCATCGATGGCGGTGGACGAATGCACCGGTTCGGAAACATGACATTGTCGCGCTTGCCGGTGATGCAGATTTCCAATCATCTGCTGCCGTGGCCGGGAGCCGGTTCTGTCCGCAGCATGCGGCGTCACGCGCTCGATGTGACGGTTCAGGCTGCATTCGGCGCGCTGCGCGTCGTCAACACTCATCTCGAGTATCATTCGGCCGATCAGCGCAAAGCGCAGATCATGCGATTGCTCGATCTTCAGGAAGAGGCCTCGGCGAGCGCCAAGGCAAGCGGCACACACAACGAGCCCTACGCGGCCCAGACGCTGGCGGCATCGAGCCTGCTTTGCGGCGATTTCAATTTCGACGTCTCGGACCCGCAGCACGGGCTGGTCCATGAATCAGTTCGTCCGGGATTGAACTATCGCGATGCCTGGTCGATGTGTCGTCCCGGACAGCCTCACGCACTGACGTGCGGGCTGCATGACCGCGTACAGTGGTCGGATGGTCCGGACTGCCGCGATTTCATATTCGCGAGCGAAGATTTGAGTGACCGGATTCGCCATGTCGAGGTGGATACCAAGACCTCGGCGTCCGACCACCAGCCGATCTTTATCGAACTCGCGGATTGAGGCGACCCGGCTTTCGCGACGTTTTGGGGCTTCAGCCCTTGGCTCAGTCGCCCGACAGTCCGGTCCGAGGGCAGATTTGTTCAACGATTGAACAAAGATGTCTCCCCAGGAAACCCGGAGAAGGTCTAAACTGCCCCGGATTACCTCGCGTAGGGCCGGTGACATGGCGATTTCCGAAAGCGACAGGCACGATGCGTACCTGCCGCGCATTCAGGCGCCCGTCCTGGATGTGGATGGCATTGCGGCGATGTTGCGCCGCAGGGCAGCATTCATTGCGGCCGTGACGCTTGCATGCGCGGGTATTTGCCTTGCCTGGATTCTTCTGTCGGCTCCTAAATATGCGGCATTGGGCAGGATTTTGCTCGATCTGCCGGGAACTCAGGCTAGTGCTGGCGCGGTTCCGGCCGTAGCGGGTGACGCCGACAAGACAGGCGTTGAAAACCAGATCTATGTCATGACGTCGCGCAGTGTTTACGACCGGGTCATCGCGCAGGAGAAACTCGAAACCGATCCGTTCTTTGGCGGCAAATCGAAGGGCATTCTCTCCGCGCTTCTGACCGGCGTCGGGCTTGCTCCTGCCGTCGATCGGCATGCGATGGCGCTGCGTCAACTCAACCGCGCCGTCAGCATCGTGCGCAATCCCGGCTCTCATACCGTCGACGTCAAGGTCGTCACACCGGACCGCGAGACGTCGGCTCGTGTCGCCAATGCCGTGATGGATGGGTACGTCGAGGAACAGGCGCAGGCGCGCAAGGGAGTATCACCGAGCGCTGCCGCGTCTCTCGGTCCACGGCTGGAAACACTTCAGTCCCGCGTGCGGAACGCAGAACAGCGCTATGAAATATTTCGCCGCGAGAACCTGACGGCTGTCGCGAACGGTCCATCCGATGCCGAGAAGCAGGTAAATGAGATTTCCGGCCAGATGAGCGCTGCCGAGGCCAAAGTCGCCGGTCTGCGATCGACGCTCAACCTGCTTCAGCGTGCCAGAAAGACTCTCGAAGCTGGAGGCATTCCCGATGCGGCTCGCGGAGGAAGTACCAGGGTGCTCGGAAACCGCTACGCAGCGGCAAGGCGGCTTGAACTCGACCTCGCCCAGACTCTTGGCCCCCGTCATCCCGATCTCGTCATCGCGCGGATGCGGGCTACCGAAGCGAAACGGCTGCTTGATCAATCGATCCAGGGAGCTATTCAGTCAGCCACAAGCGAGCTGGAGCGTGCGCGCGCGTCGGTCACGCAGCTCAAAAGCCGCCTTGAGACGTCCAAACAGGATATGATGAAGTCCAACGAAACGGTCACACGTCTCAGGGAGCTCGAACGTGACGTGGAGGCGAGCCGGGTTGCCTATCAGGCTGTGCTGGCCCGGTCCCGCGACCTTGGCGAACAATCTGGATCAGACGGTTCGATTGCCCGGATACTCAGCCGGGCGACAGCACCGCTCGAGCCAAGCGGAACATTCCCCTTAGGTGTGTTGCTGACCAGCTTGCTGATCGGGTTGGGCCTCGGCGTCAGCCTGGCGTGGCTGCTGGAATTGATGGACGAGGAAAAGGCGGTTGCGTCCGGACTGGACACGCCGGGTCATTGACGCTGCGTCAGACAGCCAGAGAAAGCTGAACATAGCCTGCGGCCTGATGCGAACTGGCGGCAGACGGCTGATTTGCATCGACGGACTGAGCGCCGCGTATTGCCTCGGGCAGTTTGCCCAGCGGTACAGGTCTCGCGAACAAATACCCCTGACCCTTTTCGCAGCCTTCGTTTGCAAGGAAACGCCACTGCGCGGCTGTTTCTATGCCTTCCGCGAGAACTGGAATGCCAAGGCTCTTCCCAAGCGCCAGCACGGTGCGAACGATTGCCGCTGCGGCAGCATCGCTCGGCAGACGTTTCACGAACGATTGGTCAAGTTTGATCTTGTCGAACGGAAAGGAATGCAGCATCGCCAGCGATGAGTAACCGGTGCCGAAATCGTCGAGCGCCACGGACATGCCCATCGATTTCAGCTTACGCAGGATACGCAGGCCGTGATTGGTGTCGGTCATCAGCGTCGACTCGGTTACCTCGATCTCGAGTCGTGATGGCGACAATCCGGTTTCCAGCAGAATGCTCCATATCCGTTCAGCCAGATCCTCCCGGCTGAATTGAATGGGCGACAGGTTGACGGCCACCGTACCGGGAATTTTGCCGTCGGCCGCGTCGCGGCAGGCCGTTTGCAGAGCCCATTCGCCCATCGGAATAATCGCTTCGGTTTCCTCGGCGAGCGGAATGAACTCCGCCGGAGACACCAGTCCGCGAACCGGATGCCGCCAGCGCATGAGGGCCTCTGCCCCGCAGATAGCGCCGTCGGAAAGCGACGTCTGCAGCTGATAGTGCAATTCGAGTTCGTCGCGCTCAACGGCGGTCTGCAGGTCACGGGCAAGCGCACGCCGCGTCCGCGCTGCATCGTCCATTTCCCGGTGATACTTGGAGATCGTCCCGCGTTGCCTGCTCTTACCCCGATGCATCGCAAGCTTGGCATTGCTGAGAAGTTGATCGCGCTCCGGCGTATCGGTCGGGAAGATCGCAAAACCGATGGACGCGGTCAGGGTGACCGGTTGACCGTGGACCTGAAACGGGTTTTGAAAAACCTGCGCGATCCGTCTCGCAAAATCCTCGGCATCTTCCGGGTGGTTACCCGAGACGCGCAGTCCCAGAAATTCATCGCCGCTTTGCCGCGCCAGGAATTCTCCGGGTCCGATCGACTGGCGCATGCGCTCGGCAACGTCGATCAGCAACAGATCGCCAGCGCTGTGTCCGAACACGTCGTTGACATCCTTGAACCCGTCGAGATCGATCGAAAACGCCGCGACCTTGTGCGCCTGCTCGTGGGCATCCGCGACATCGAACGCCAGCCTCTCGTTAAATGCGATGCGGTTCGGCAATCCCGTCATCGTGTCATTGAATGAGAGTTGATGGATGCGGTCGGCGGATTCCGTGCGCGAGCGCAGGTCGATGATATAGGAGGAGAAGCCGCTGCCCATGACCAGGAGGACGGCGCCCACGACGCCGGCTCCAAGCATTGTCGCGGGCATTAGCTCGGGCGACAGAACGACCGAGCTATCCGGCGCGATACTCAACGAGTAGCTCAGCGTGTAATGCATCACGCAGATCATGAATGTCATCACGATGGCGGCGCCATGACGGCAGTAACGCGTCACCGGGCGGTTAGCGCGATTCACGGAAAGGGCACTAAGCCCGAGGCCAAGAACGAGAGTTGCAGCCAGCCCATACGAGTTCCATGAAATGGTCCCGCCGGTTCGCCAGGCATTAAGCCCGACATAATGCATCATCAGAATGCCGATGCCCATCACAAGACCGCCAAGCTCGGGCGCGAGATGGGGGGTGTGACGGCTGCCGATTTCAAATCCGAGAAGGCAGGCGACGATCGCAATCAGCAACGCCCCAGCAATCGGCCCGAGTTCGAAGGCGCTCGCCTGCATTGGAGCCAATGCCAGAATAGAAATGAACGTCGAGGCCCACAGCGCTGCGCCGGTGCCGACCGACGCCATAAAGAGCCAGCCGTAACGTGTCAGCCCTTCGGTCGCCCGGGCGCGCGCGAAATGCCGCATTCCGACCCAGGTTCCGAACAGGCACACGGCTCCGGCCATGGCGACAAGAACGTGGTGGTAGAAAAACACAAAGGTGCTGTCTTGCGGCATTGTCGTGTTTGACCCCTGCCGCGACGGTAGCGAGGTCAGCATTAATGCGGAGTTTGGCAGTGCCTATGTGCGGGCGAAACGCTCACACTTTGTGATTTAGCGTTGAGAGACCGTAACCGCAGCGGGCCGCGATCACCGACGTTTACGATGCGTTAGTCACGACCGCCTGCTGAGTTTGCGCTTGTCTGCACTGCGGGGTTGCAAGGCCGGCTAGCGCCCCTTGAAGTTGCCGGCGCGGCGCTCCGCAGTCGCCTTGATGCCTTCCTGAAAGTCCTCGGTTTCGCGCAGCCATGTTTGCTCCGCGAGTTCGTGGTCGGTTTGCGCCTTGACGCGATCGGCCAGCCCCACACGCATGGTCGCGCGCGTCGACATCAAGCCCAGCGGCGAGTTTTCGGCGATCTCGTGCGCGAGCTTGAAAGCTTCGGCCCGCACCTGATCCTGCGGCACCAGCACGTTGGCGAGCCCCATATGGAAGGCCTCCTCGCCGGTGACGCGGCGGCTGGTATAAAACATCAGCGCGGCGTTGTTCTTTCCGATCACTTCGGGCAGCGTCACGGTCAATCCGAAGCCGGGATGAAATCCAAGCTTGGTGAAATTCGCGGCGAAGCGCGCCTCGGGGCAGGTGACGCGGAAATCCGCCGAGACGGCAAGACCCAGTCCGCCGCCGATGGCCGCGCCCTGAACCGCGGCGACGATCGGCTTCTTGTTGCTGAAAATGCGTACGGCTTCGCGATAAAGATCACCGGTGGTTCCGTCGCCGGAAGCGGCGTCTCCATCAAAACCCGCCGGCCGGTTGAAATTCGCGCCTGCGCAGAACGCTTTGCCCTGCGAGGCGAGCACCACGGCGCGGCTATCCATGTCGTTGTCGATCTGTCCGAGCGCATCGGCGATCTGGCGGATCAGGGAGAGATCGAAAAAATTCAACGGCGGCCGGCGAATTTCGATCAGCGTGACGTGGCCATGTTTCTCGACGCCGATATCGGTGAAGCCGCTCATTGGTGTTCCTCGTTCGATGCTTGTTGTCTCAGCGTAGCCCAAGTCCGCGCGCGATGATGCCGCGCAGGACTTCGGTGGTGCCGCCCTGGATGGTGAGCTTGGGTGCGATCTTGATGGCGAAGGCAAGCTGGTCTTCCAGCGTGTGATGATTGGACGCATCGGAATCGATAAAGGCGGCAAGGTCGCGCACCCGGTGCGGCAGCTGCTGCTCCCAGATGGTGCCGATGTCCTTGACGATGGACGCCTCGACAACCGGTTCCTTGCCGGCCTGCAGCATGCCCGCGACCGACACCGACATGCGGCGCATGGTGTGAAGCTGGGCGACGAGGCGGCCGATGCCTTCCGCGCCGCGGGTATCGGGGTTTGAGCCAAGCGCGCGAACGAGTTCGGTCAGCACATAATAAGTCTCGAGAAACCGTTCGGGTCCGCTGCGCTCATAGGCCAGTTCGCTGGTCGCCTGCTTCCACGCGCCGTCGATTTCGCCGAGCACGTGGTCGTCCGGCATGAACGCATCCTGGAACACGACCTCGTTGAATTCCTTCAGTCCGCTGATCTGCTCAATCGGATTGACGGTGATGCCGGGCGTTTTCATGTCGACCAGAAACTGGGTCAGGCCGTGGCGGCGATTCTCCTTGGTCGGCGGCGAGGTGCGGAAAATCGCCAGCATATAGTCGGCCATGTGCGCCGATGTGGTCCAGATCTTGGTGCCGTTGATGAGCCAGCCGCCATCTGTTTTGGTGGCCTTGGTCTTGGCGGCAAACAGGTCGGAGCCGGAATTCGGTTCGCTCATGCCGATCGCAAAGCAGACCTCGCCGCGGCAGATCCGCGGCACGATGTCCATCTTGATCCGCTCATTGGCGTATTTGAGCAGCACCGGACCACTCTGGCGGTCGGCAACGAAGAAGCGGCGGGTCGGCGCATTG
>JAGVII010000206.1 GCA_020056155.1 Afipia sp. | reverse complement strand
GGACTCCATCAAGACCTGGACGCCGTTCACGACGCTCGCCAGCACAATAATGACGCCGATGTAGAAGGGAAAGAATCCGGCCTTCGGACCTTCAGGACCCCACCCCGATCCGGCCTTCACGCTGCCGATGATCGTGATCGCGCCGAACAGGATGCAGAATGCCGCTACCCCCAATTCCGTCCATCGATGCGACGGACCGCGCTGGCCAACTCCGGAAGAATGCTCGCTCATGTTTTTTTCCCGCGCTGAAGCCCTGCCGGCGGAGATAATCCGCCGGCAGTACTGGCTGTTGATGTTATTTCGCTGCCAGGAAACCGGCGTCCTTCATAAGCGCCTGGTGCCGCTTCTCTTCGTTCTCAACCCAGGCGCTATATTCGGAACCGACCATGAGAGTCTGATTGAAGGCGCCATCCTTCATCAGGGTCTGCCATTCCGGAGTTTCACGAACCTTCTTGAGCAGGTTGACGTAGTATTCGACCTGTTCCTTGGTCGCCTTGGGCGACGTGAAGAATCCGCGCAGCATCAGATATTCGACGTCGAGTCCTTGCGACTTGCAGGTCGGAACGTCGCTCCACGACTTGCCATCGGCCATAACGTCCTTGTATGGCAGCGGCTTCGCATCGAACACGCAGAGCGGCCGTACGGCACCGCCCCTCCACTGAGCCACGGCCTCGATCGGATTGTTCACGGAGGAGTCGATGTGCTTGCCGACGAGTTGGACCGCCACTTCACCGCCGCCACGGTACGGAATATAGGTGAACTTGGTGCCGGAAGCCTTCTCAATGGCCACTGTAACGATTTGGTCTTCCTGCTTCGATCCGGTGCCGCCCATCTTGAACTCGCCGGGCTTTGCCTTCACCGCCGCGATATAGTCCTTCACCGTCTTGTGGGGGCTCTCTGCGTTGACCCAGAGGACGAATTCGTCAAGCGCCATCATCGCAACCGGCGTCAGATCCTTGTAGTTGAACGGAATGCCGGTTCCCAAAGGTGTCGTGAAAAGATTGGACAAGGTGATGACCAGCTTGTGCGGATTACCCGCCGAGCCTTTGACGTCAAGAAAGCCTTCGCCACCTGCGCCGCCCGCCTTGTTCACAACCACCAGCGGCTGTTTCATCAGCTGGTGCTTGGTTACGATTCCCTGGATGGTTCGCGCCATCTGGTCGGCGCCGCCGCCGGTGCCTGCGGGCACAACGATCTCAACTGGACGGGTTGGCTCCCAAGCCGCAGCAGCAGGCCCGGAAGCCAATACTGCAGCGAGCGAGATTCCGAGCATTGTATGGATCGACAATCGCATCATCGCATTTTCTCCCCAAACATTGTTTCATGCCGCTCAGCGGCGGCTTGGTTCCGAAATCCGCACCGCGCAGTTCCGGTTTCTTTCGCTATTGCGCCGCGTGCACGCTCCTCACCAAACAGAATTGCGATACACATGACGCAAAATGCTCGCTTGCGTGGCGCGTAGCCCGCAGCGGTCATCGCAATCATTGTGGGGAAGTTCGTGCTGATAGCTAGGCCGACATCCGTCGGTCTCGTGCTCAGCAGCGGCTGCAATCGTTAGAGCGATATTGGCCAGTTTCCCCTCCCAAGGCGTGTTGTTCTGTTGAACCTCGACAACATTGCCCGAACCACATCCTTGTATGCGATATACCAGAGCACAAGAGAAATCTGACGGCACTTCCCTTGGGCGGTGCGACATTGCCTCAACACGGAACCGGAATACCGAACCGACAACCGAGACCTTTCGGTCAAGCATTTGATGTTTTTCGGCTAACCAGCCATGCGTAGGGAGAGCCCAAAGTCTCGAAAGCTGGACAGCGGCGGATCGTCGTCGCGGGCTGGTCCGAGAGCAATCCTCCGCAAGGAAATACCAAGGAAAGCAAGCAATTGAAGGAATGTCTGAGGAGATGAAACGCGCGCCCGAAGCGCTCTCCGCGTGTGCTGCTGAAGCCTTCAGAAAGTTGGTCTATTCGGTTTCGATCGCCGCGTGACACAGCATGCCCTGCGCTTCAGGTATACCACATACCAGAAGCCACAGGCCTTTTTGCAGGACAGCGTGAGTCGATGTCGCATCGCAACAATCGCCCTTAATGCGACAAAATGTCGCGTTGGGGACACTCGTCCACGCGAATCCTGTTGACCTCAACCTACAAAAAGGCCGGCGGAAACCGCCGGCCTCGACATGGATGAGTCAGATGCTCTCGGTCGTCGTTATTCCGCTGCTTCAACCTTCCGGGGCGGAGCAAGCGCTCCCGAATTGTGCGTTTCAGCTACCTGGTTGTCGTTGAATCCCAGCACCTGTTTCAGAATCTCGTCAGTGTGCTCACCCAGCAAAGGCGAACGCGTCACCACGGTCGGGCTATCCGACAGTTTGATCGGGTTACCGACCGAAATGTACTTGCCGCGGGTTGGATGATCGACCTCAACAAGCGTTCCGGTGGCGTAGAGAGACTTGTCCTCAGAGATTTCCTTCATCGACAGGATCGGGCCGCACGGAATGTCGTCCTTGTTGAGAATTTCCATCGCCTCGAACTTGGTCTTGGTCATGGTCCACTGTTCGATGCGCGCGAAAATCTCATTCAGACGCGGCAACCGCGCCGCCGGCTTGGCGTAATCGGGATGCGTCTTCCAGCCAGGCTCGCCGATCACGTCACAGATCTTCTCCCAGACGGGAGCCTGGGTGATGAAGTACAGGTAGGCGTTCGGATCGGTCTCCCATCCCTTGCACTTCAGGATACGGCCCGGTTGGCCGCCGCCGGAATCGTTGCCCGCGCGCGGCACCGCCTCGCCGAATGGAATGCCTTCACCGAACTGGCTGTATTCCTTGAGCGGGCCGTGAGCGAGACGCTGCTGATCGCGCAGCTTGACGCGGGCGAGATTGAGCACGCCATCCTGCATCGCCGCGGTGACCTTCTGCCCCTTGCCTGTGGCCGTACGCTGATAGAGCGCGGTGACGATGCCGAGCGCCAGATGCAAACCGGTGCCGCTGTCGCCGATCTGAGCACCTGTAACCAGCGGCAGGCCGTCGCGAAAACCGGTTGTCGATGCCGCGCCGCCGGTGCACTGGGCGACGTTCTCATACACCTTGCAGTCCTCGTACGGTCCGGGACCAAAGCCCTTGATCGAGGCCACGATCATCTTCGGGTTGATGCTGTGGATCTTCTCCCAGGGGAAGCCCATGCGGTCGAGCACGCCGGGGCCGAAGTTTTCCACCAGCACGTCGCAGCTCTTGATCAGCGCGGTGAGGACTTCCTTGCCCTTCGGGTTCTTGGTGTCGAGCGTGATCGAGCGCTTGTTGTGGTTGAGCATGGTGAAATACAGGCTGTCGACGTTCGGCTTGTCCCGCAACTGGCCGCGGGTGATGTCGCCGACGCCCGGGCGCTCGACCTTGATCACGTCGGCGCCGAACCATGCCAGCAGCTGGGTGCAGGTCGGCCCCGACTGGACGTGGGTGAAATCGAGAATGCGAACGCCCTTCAGCGCCTTTGTCATCGTCTTGCTCCTGAGATCTACTCTGTTGTCGTCATGCCCGCGAAGGCGGGCATCCGGTAATCACCGTTGATTCAGTCGGGCAGGGTCTTGGTCTCGATAGTTCGG
>JAGVII010000744.1 GCA_020056155.1 Afipia sp. | reverse complement strand
CGCATTCCATTCCGCGTCGGTGAGATACAGCCGGTCCGGCGGCAGCGGCTTGTAGATCGCGCCGCCACCCGGCGTGTCCATCACCTCGCGGCGTGCCTCGTAGTAATCGTTGATCTGCGTGAAGCGTTCGCGGGCCGCATCCTCGGCCAGCGGCTCCATGACGATGGGCGCGGCGCCGAGATAGTCGAACAGCGTGTCCATCCGCTCCTGAAACAGCGGCAGCCAGTGCTCCATGCCGGGATGACGGCGGCCCTCGCTCACCGCCTCGTACAGCATGTCGTCGCGGTCCGGCGCGCCGAAGGTTGCGACATAGCCCATGCGGAAACGCTTGATGGTTTCCGTCACCAGCTGGAATTCCGACACCGGCACGAGATCGAGCCCGCGCATGTCGTGCAGCGTGCGCTGCGATTCCGCGTCGAAGGTGCGGATCGATTCCAGCGTGTCGCCGAAGAAATCGAATCTCACCGGCTGGTCGAGTCCCGCCGGATACAGGTCGAGGATGCCGCCGCGCACCGCGTATTCGCCGGGCTCGCGCACGGTCGAGGTGCGGCTGTAGCCGTTGTGCTCGAGCCACGCCGCGATGTTGTCCATCGCCACGCGATGTCCGGGCGCGACCGACAGCGCCTGCGCTGCCACCACATCCCGCGCGGGCACGCGCTGAACGATGGCGTTGACCGTGGTCAGCACGATCAGCGGCTTCTCGCTGCCCTGAAGCCGCGACAGTTTCGCCAGTGTGGTCAGGCGCTGCGCCAGGATGCCGCCGTGCGGCGACACGCGATCGTAAGGCTGGCAGTCCCATGCCGGGAATTGCATCACCGGCAAATCCGGCGCGAAGAATTCCAGCGCACGCGCCAGTTGCGCCATGCGCGGTCCATCGCGGCACACCACGGCAAGGCTGATGGCGGGCGGGTTCGGCCTGGCCGCGACCGCGCGCGCCATGTCCGAGACGACCAGCGCCTCCGCGCCGTCGGCGACGTTCGACAGCGTCAGCGCGTGGCCGGGGCGAAGCAGTTGGGCCGGAGACTTGACCGGCGGCTTCATCGGCTCTGGACCTCGTCAACGAACTGCTTGATGCGGACGAAAATGCCGTTGGCATGATCGGCGGCGAGCGGCTTTCCACCGCTGAACGCCGCGTAGAGATCCGGGTCCGGCAGTTCAAGCAGGCCTTCGAGCTCGGCGACGTCCGTATCGCTGAGATCGCCGATCTTCGCGTCGGCAAAGCCCCCGAGGATCAGATCCATCTCGCGTGTCCCGCGATGCCAGCAGCGGAACAGCAGGCGCTTGCGCCTGTCGTCAAGGCCATCGCTCGATCGTGTCGTCCCTGTCATGTCCGTCACTTTCCCCAACGCAAAAAGCCCGGACGCTGCCGGGGAGGTTCATATAGCTATCGTAGCGGCCGGTGTCAGTACTTTCTTGTGCGTGCGTGCTGCGCTTGGACGTCATGGCGGTGGCGGGGCCCCGAGGCCGTCATTGCGAGGAGCGCAAGCGACGAAGCAATCCAGTTCTTCATGTATGATACAAAGGAATTCTGGATTGCTTCGCTTCGCTCGCAATGACGTGGGGCGGCGATTCGGCCCGAAATTCCGCTTTAGGTTTCTGAATGCGCCCTTCCCTGCTCAATCCGCTGTTCGCGCCCGTCACGAGCCTCGCAGGCGTGGGGCCGAAGCAGGACAAGCTGTTTCGCTATCTGCTCGACCGCAGCGAGACGCCGCGGCTGGTGGATCTGCTGCTGCATCTGCCGACCAATGTAATCGACCGCCGCGCGCGCCCGACCATCCGCGAGGCCGTTCCCGGAACCGTGGTGACGCTGGAAGTGACCATCGACCGTCACCGGCCGGCGCCTCCCGGCCGCTCGCGCGCGCCTCACCTCGTCTACGCCAGCGACGAGACCGGCGATGTGGTGCTGACCTACTTCCGCGCCAAACCCGGCTACATCGAAAAGCTGTTGCCCAAGGGCGAGACGCGCTTCGTCTCCGGCACCGCGCAGATGTTCGACGGCACCTTGCAGATCGTGCATCCCGACCGCGTGGTGGACGAGGAAGGCCTCGCCAAGCTGCCCCAGATCGACACGGTCTATCCGCTGACCGAAGGCCTCGCCATCGGCTCG
>JAGVII010000464.1 GCA_020056155.1 Afipia sp. | reverse complement strand
GCGCTTTGGCCGAGATTGTTGGCCTGACGCCAGGCCGCGACCTCTGCCGGCGGCACCACAAGTTGCGGGACGGGCCATTGCTTCGGCAGCGGTGCGTCTGCGGGCAGGGCGAGGGCGGCATTCTTGTCGATAAAGCGGGGCATCTTGCGCTCGCCCCAGCGCCAGTCGTTGATCAGCCCGAAGCGGACCTCGCCGACGAAGCCGGTCCGCTGCGGAATGCCTGCGAGGGTAGGCGCGATGGCCGCCTTCCAGGTCCGGGGCAGCACCAAAGCGGTGCCATAGCCCGCCGCCCGGAACTGCTGCGCCAAGGCCCACTGCTTTTTCAGGGCCAGCCGTCCGCGCGGCAGGTCCCAGACGATGCCCTTGCGGACGCCCGGCATGTAATCCACCAGCGGGGCGCACAGGCTGGTCACGAGGAGATCGACCGGCCGATTGGGCCAGCGCTCCTTGAGCACCCGGATCACGGTATGCCCGCGCACGAAATCGCCGATCCACATGTACGGAATGACCAGAACGGGACTGGTTTCCGTTGGATCGGGCGTAACCTTCAATTCGTATAAAAATGAACTATAATTCATTTATTGAAGGGCTTTGCAGCCATTTTCCGTGGCTCGGGGAGAATTGTGCGTGATCAGCCGGTTACCGCGTCACCTGCGCGGCGTACAGATGCGTTTTTGCACCGTCGGGTGGTTACCACATTGATCGACGTGAGTTGCCTGCCGGGCGGGAGTGAGGCAAAGGTGACCCTCATTCACTGGGCGGGATTCCACCATGCTGCTGGTGACCGGCGGAGCCGGTTTTATCGGATCGAACGTCGTCGCCGCTCTCAATGAGGCGGGCCGCGCGGACGTGGCCGTGTGCGATTTTCTCGGGTCCGACGGCAAATGGCGCAATCTCGCTAAAAGGCAGCTCGCGGACATCGTTCCCCCGCCAGAACTGATGTCATGGTTGGCCGGGCGCAAGCTCGACGCTATCGTCCATCTCGGCGCGATTTCGGAGACCACCGCCACCGACGGCGATCTCGTGATCGAAACCAATTTCCGGCTCTCGATGCGGCTGCTCGACTGGTGCACCGCCAATTCAGTGCCCTTCATTTATGCGTCCTCCGCATCGACCTACGGCGACGGCGAGCAGGGATTTCGTGACGATGCCTCGCTCGATGCGCTGAAGAAGCTTCGGCCGATGAATCTCTACGGCTGGAGCAAGCATCTGTTCGATATGGCGGTGGTTGAGCGGCTCGCGAAGGGCGAAAAGATGCCGCCGCAATGGGCCGGTCTCAAGTTCTTCAATGTGTTCGGCCCGAATGAATATCACAAGGGCACGATGATGAGCGTGCTGGCGCGGCGCTTTGACGACATCCGATCGGGCCGCACCGTGCAGTTGTTCAAGTCGCATCGCGACGGCATTGCGGATGGCGACCAGCGCCGTGATTTCATTCACGTCGATGACGTCGTGCGAGTCATCATGTGGCTGCTGGCGGCCCACTCCGTAAACGGCATCTTCAATGTTGGGACCGGCAAGGCGCGTAGCTTCCGCGATCTGATCCTTGCGGCCTATGGCGCGCTCGGCGCCAGGCCGAACATCGAATACATCGATATGCCGGAACAAATTCGCGGCAGTTATCAGTACTTCACCGAAGCAGAGGTCGATCATCTGCGAGACGCAGGCTACAATGGCGGCTTCACGGCGCTGGAAGATGCTGTCGGCCACTATGTCAGGGATTTTCTCGACCGGCCCGATCGTTACCGTTGATCGTGCATTCGGGTCACTAGGATACGGGCGTTCCCATGTTTGATTTTGACGCGCTGTCGCAAGCGATTGTCCGCCAGACCGTGCTCTGCGTCGGCGACCTCATGCTGGACGAATTCGTTTACGGCGAAGTCTCCCGCATTTCACCGGAAGCGCCCGCGCCGGTGATCGCGGCCCGGCGCAGCGAGATCAACGTCGGCGGCGCGGGCAACGTGGCGCGCAACATCGCCTCGCTCGGGGCGAAGTGCATTTTCGTCGGTCTGGTCGGCAATGACATTGCCGGTGAGACGCTGAAGGCGGAACTCGCGAAGGAAAGCCTGATCGAGCCGGTTCTGGTCACCGATCCGGCACGGCCGACCACGCGGAAGGTACGCTTCGTGTCGGAGCATTTCTCGACGCATATGCTGCGCGCGGACTGGGAGCTGTCGGCCCCGGCTTCGGAAGTCACCGAGCGCAAGCTGATCGATGCCGTCGTCTCGGCGCTGCCGCGGGCGGACATCGTGCTGCTGTCGGATTACGCAAAGGGTGTTCTGACCGCGCGGGTGATCCGCAACGTGATCGATGCCGCGCGCAAGCTCGGCAAGCGCGTGATCGTCGATCCGAAAAGCGCGAACCTTGCGATCTATCGCGGCGCGACGCTGCTGACGCCGAACCGCAAGGAATTTGCCGAGGCGACGCGGCGGCGCATTCAGTCGGACGCGGATATCGCCGACGCTTCGATCGAGGCATTGCGCACCGCAGATGCCGAAGCGATCCTCGTGACCCAAAGCGAGGACGGCATGACTCTGGCGCATCGTGACGGCAGCCTGATCCATGTTCCGGCCCAGCCTGCGAAGGTACGCGACGTGTCGGGGGCCGGCGACACCGTGGCTGCGGTGCTGGCGGTGACGCTGGCGGCAGGAACGGACTGGGACACGGCTTTACGATGTGCGGCGGCAGGCGCTTCTGTGGCCGTCAGCAAG
>JAGVII010000794.1 GCA_020056155.1 Afipia sp. | reverse complement strand
TTCCGATCTAAGGCAGCTCCTGCAATTTCCCTCTGGGCCATGATCGAGAGTCCTATCGCGGTTCTGTCCGCACAGCAGATCGCGGCCACGGCGCGCGAAGGCGACAAGCGGCTGGCCGGCTTCATCATGGGGCCGAACGACATCGCGCGCGAAACGCGGATGCGGATGCTGCCGGGGCGCATGGCGATGCTGCCGCTGTTTACACATTGCATCCTCGCCGCGCGGGCCGCCGGCATCGAAATTCTCGATGGCCCCTATAACGACATCAGCGACGTCGCCGGTTTCGCGAAGGAGTGCGCGCAGGGGCGCGACATGGGCTTCGACGGCAAGACGCTGATTCACCCGGGCCAGATCGACGCGGCCAACGCGGCCTACACGCCGCCCGCCGAGGAGATCGCCCGCGCGCGCAAGATCATGGGCGTGTTCGATCTGCCGGAGAATGCGAACAAGGGCGTGGTCCAGCTCGACGGCCAGATGGTCGAGCGGCTGCATGTCGAGATGGCCAGGCGCACCATCGCGATCGCCGATGCGATCGCCGCGCTGAAGGTGGCGTAACTGGAGGATGTCCTTTTTCACCTATCCCCGTTTTTACGGGAGAGGTGAAGAAGAAGAAGCAGGTCGCTACAGCCAAGGCCGCTCGGTTTTTTCCTTCGCCTCGAACACGTCGATCGACGTGCCCTTTTCCATCGTCAGGCCGATGTCGTCGAGACCGTTCAGCATGCAGTGCTTGCGGAACGGATCGATCTCGAACTTGATCGAGCCGCCGTCGGGGCCGCGGATTTCCTGCTTTTCAAGATCGATGGTCATGGTGGCGTTGGCGCCGCGATCGGCGTCGTCGAACAGCTTGTCGAGTTCGTCCTGCGAGACGCGGATCGGCAGGATGCCGTTCTTGAAGCAGTTGTTGTAGAAAATGTCGCCGAACGAGGTCGAGATGATGCAGCGGATGCCGAAGTCGCCGAGCGCCCATGGGGCATGCTCGCGGCTCGAGCCGCAGCCGAAATTGTCGCCGGCCACGAGAATCCTGGCGTTGCGGTACGACGGCTTGTTGAGGACGAAATCCGGGTTTTCGCTGCCGTCGTCCTTGTAGCGCTGCTCGGAAAACAGGCCCTTGCCGAGGCCGGTGCGCTTGATGGTCTTGAGATACTGCTTCGGGATGATCATGTCGGTATCGACATTGATGATCTTCAGCGGAGCCGCGACGCCCTCGAGTGTCGTAAACTTGTCCATAATTTTCCCGTGAAAGCCGTGCAGTTTGAGCTGTTCTAAATATATCATCATGGCCGTCAAGGCCATGCGCTGAGGGAGGACACATCATGAACGCCATGCGCGATCGGTCCCGGCTGGCCGGGTTCCTGCTGGCCGCCGGCGCCCTCCTGCTGATGTCGGCGGCGGACGCGCGGGCGCAGACGTGGTGCCTGCGCCAGTTCGGCAGCGACAGCCAGGTTTGCGTTTTCAGCTCCGGGCAGCAATGCACGTCCGCCGCGGTCATCAGCGGCGGCATCTGCGAGCGCGAGCAGTTGGGACGCGCCAGCGCGGCGAAGCCGTGCAAGCCCTCGCGGGAAGCGGGGGCGGCCAGGACCAGCCGTCGTGCCGCGGCGTCCGCCTGTTAGGTGACGGCAGCCTCGATCGCTTCCATGTCGTCGTCGGACAATCCGAAGTGATGCCCGATTTCGTGGACCAGAACGTGGGTGATGATGTTGCCCAGCGTTTCGTCGTGCTCCGCCCAGTAGTCGAGGATCGGGCGGCGGTAGAGCCAGACCATGTTCGGCATCGGGGCCACGTCGCCGCTGGAGCGGAACGGCAGGCCGACGCCCTGAAACAGCCCGAGCAGATCGAACTCGCTCTCGGCCTTCATTTCCTCGAGGACTTCGTCTGACGGGAAATCGTCGATCTGGATGATGACGCCTTCGCACAGCGCGCGAAAATGTTGCGGCAGCCGCGCGAAAGCGTCGTGCGCGATGGCTTCCATGTCGGCAAGGGTGGGGGATTTCGCGGTCGGCCACATCGGGCCTGTTTAGAAGGCTTGGCCGCCGGGGCCAAGGGCCGATGAAGGGCGGCGGAGACGCACCCGGTCCTTCGCCGACGCGCCTGTTGACGCGCGCCCCCCAATCGGAGACGTTGCCGCCCGTCGATTGGAAAAGAGTACGGGACGGCGCTTCATGACGCGGGCAGGGACTTCGGCCTTTGGTCTCTTGGGCCTCTTGGGCCTCTTGGGCCTCTTCGCAGGTCTGGTTATTCTGGCGCTTCCAGCGCGCGCGCAGGCGCAGTCCGCTGCCCCTCATGTCAACACAGCCGGTCACGATCATGGTCACGATCATGGGCTCGCGGCAGACGAATTCTCCGCACAGAGCCG
>JAGVII010000402.1 GCA_020056155.1 Afipia sp. | reverse complement strand
GGCTGCACGTAGTCGCCGACGTTGACGATGCGGTTGGCGAATGTGCCGTCCACGGGCGCAAGCACGCTGGTGAACGACAGGTCACGCACCGCCTTGGCGAGCGCCGTGCGCAATTCCTGCAACTGCCCTTCGGCTTCCGCCTTCTGTGCCTTGACGACATCGACCTGAGCCTGTGCGGCTTCGAGCGCCGCCTGCGCGGCCTGCACCGAAGCCTGCGCCTGATCGCGGCCGGCCTGCGACACATCGAACGTCGCCTTCGACGCGAAGCCCTTGGTGTTCAACGTCTCCTGCCGGGCGAAGTCTGACTCGGCGCGCTTGTTCGCTGCATCGGCGGAGGCAAGCTGTGCCTTCGCCTGATCCACCGCGCTTTCCTGCGCCGTTATCTGGCGGCTAATCCGGTCGATGGTCGCTTCCTGCGTGGCAATTTTCGCGCGCACGTTATCGGCGGCGATGCGGTAGTCGCCATCGTCGATGCGAAGGATGACGCTGCCCGCGCTGACCCGCGCGTTGTCCGCGACGGCGATTGCGGCGATGTGTCCGGAGACCCGCGCACCGAGGGTGGTGTTGTAGCCGCGCACATAGGCGTCGTCCGTCGTGACCATGTAACGGCCGACGGTCATATAGTGATAGCCGAAGTAGATGCCGGCGAGGATCGCAACCGCGCCGACGCCGACGAAGACGCGCCTGCGCGTCGGAGATTTCGGTTTCGCGAATTCGTCCTTCGCATCGGCGGGTGGCGCAGCCTCGGGTGTATCCGTCGCCGGTTGCTCGACCGGACGCGCACGCTGCTCGATGTCCGCGCGTGATGCGTCGGTCTCTGACAAATCAGGTTCCGGGTGAACAACCCTTGCAACCTGGTCTCGGGCAGGCACGGCCATCACGGCCTCCATCAAGTATCAAAACCGTAAAATCCGGAGAGGCGCTTGCGCGCCGGCAATTCCTCAGCGTCTACGCGTGGCTTCTTCGTGCTTTTTCCGAAACCGTTTCCGGCCTCGGGCCCGCCTGCGACAAAATTATCATTGACCGAACGGTTCGGTCAATGATAATTTTGTCTGACATCTCGATACCGTAATCCGTGGCCCCGCAGCCTTTCCGGCGGCGCGATCCACAGCGAAACGGAAAAACAGACTAAACGAATGGTTGCTCAAACCCACATCGCCGTCGCTTCCGGCGACGAAGACAGCGCGAAGCGCCACCAGATCATGGATGGCGCGCGGCGGGTCTTTATGGACCTGGGTTTCGACGGCGCCAGCATGAACGAGATCGCGCGGGCGTCGGGGGTTTCCAAAGGAACGCTATACGTCTACTTCGCCGACAAGAACTCGCTGTTCGAGGCCATTGTCGAGCGGGAAAGCCTCGAACACGGCAAGACGGCGTTCAATTTCGACCCGGCGCAGGACGCCGAAACGAGCCTGCGCGCGTTCGGCCGCGCCTATATCGAAATCGTGTGCCGGCCGGACGGCGGCTCGGCGGTGCGAACCGTAATGGCCATTGCGGAACGGATGCCGGAGGTCGGCCGCCGTTTCTATGAGCGCGTCATCGCCCACACCATGCATCTTCTGGCGACCTACCTCGAGGCGCGGGTCAACGCGAAAGAACTCGCGATCGACGACTGCGAACTCGCCGCGGCCCAATTCATGAGAATGTGTCAGGCGACGCTGTTCGAGCCTTACGTCTTTCAGGCCAAACCCGCGCCTACGAAAGAACAGATCGCCACGGTGGTCGACAGCGCGACGCGGCTTTTTCTCGCCGGCTATCGCGCCAAGACCTGAGCGAAGCTGAACTGGCTTCCAGCCACCGCTGGCGGGAATCGTTACGCAGAACGTGCGCAACGCTTGCACGAATTTTGATCTGACAAATCCGCTCCGCGAAAGCCGGAGCCGGCACCCGGCATTTGCCGGTGAGCTTCTCCGGCAAACGCCGGTGTTTGATGGGCTCTTCACCAGACCTTGTGCAGCCGCGCAACACGGGAAAAGCAAAACCCGGTTCCACGGAGTTCCCTGTTTTCTCTTCGCATTGAATCGCTACGTTCCGGGCATGGAATTGGAAGCGAGAATGAAAATGAAACTTGTATCTGCCATTGCTGTAGCTGGTAGCCTTCTCCTGTCAGGTCAGGCTTACTCAGCTGATTTGCCTGCTCGGCCGTATTACAAAGCCGCACCCATCGCATATTTGCCCTGGAACAAGTGCTATGTCGGTGTCACGGCAGGCTACACGCCAGGAACGGACAGCGATCCGCGTATCAGGGCGACGAGCCCCGGCCTGCAGGACTCGATCAATCTCGGAAACGTCCCGAGCCGGCTCGCAAGCGATCCGGACGGTGGCGTAGTCGGCGGCACCATCGGCTGCAACCGTCAGTACGACCGCATTGTTATCGGCGCCGAAACGGACCTGATGTATTCAAGCTTGCGCGACAGCGTCGCCGTGACTCAGGGTCCAGGCGTCACAACGACTACTTTCGATCGCAAGCTCGACGCTATCGGCACACTTCGCACCCGGTTAGGCTATGCAGTCGACAATACCCTGCTTTATGTGACCGGTGGTCTTGCCTACGGCCATGTCCAGTCCACTGCACAAATCTTCTCTGTCCCCGGAGCCTCCGCGCTCGCTGGAAGCGAAGATGCCTGGAAGGCCGGCTGGACCGTGGGCGGTGGCATCGAACACATGTTCATGCCGAACTGGTCGATCAAAGGTGAGTATCTCTACTATGATTTGGGCAACTCGGACGTGAACCTGCTTCCCGTCGGCGGCCCTCCCGAAACCGGCGTTATCAGCTACAAAAATACCGGTCACATCATTCGCGCCGGATTGAATTATCACTTCGCCGCCTACTAATTTCCAACGCGATCGAATTTCCAGAATGACATCAAAAGCCCGGCTTAGCGCCGGGCTTTTTTTGATGGAACCGTTTTGTCATCCAGCAGCAAAATGGCGTCACGCCAAGGCCCCCAATCAAGCTGCATATCAAGCAGCCTTGAATTTCAGCACGCCACGGCTTGATCGCGTGAACAAAACCACCGATTGTCTTTTTGGAATTCGGGCGGGCGTTTT
>JAGVII010000252.1 GCA_020056155.1 Afipia sp. | reverse complement strand
GGATACCCAAGACCAGTTCGATCTCGCCGAGCGGCTCATTTTCGAATCGGGCCGTCCGGTCCTGATTTTCCCGGAGGAGCCGGTGCGGCCGCTGGCGACGGCGATCCAGACTGTTGCCGTGGCGTGGGACGGCAGCCGTCAGGCGGCGCGCGCCGTGGCCGACGCGTTGCCGTTTATCCGGCGCGCAAAAACGGTAAGGGCGTTCACAGCAACGGACGACAAGCCGCTGTCGTCCGCCCAGGCCCAGCAATTCGTGGAATATCTGGCAAACTTTGGAATCGAAGCGGTCCATGAGGACGTCAGGAAAACCGACCAGCATTCGATCGGGAGCTTCATGGAAGCTTACGTTGCATCCCGAAGCGTCGATCTTCTTGTGATGGGCGCTTATGGGCACTCCAGATTGCGCGAATTCATCCTGGGTGGCGCCACGCGATCGATTCTGGCCAATCCGCCGTGCTGGGTCCTGCTGTCTCATTGATCGAGCAAGTTTTGTGGCTGATCACGAGCGCATCCGTGCGGGAACACCAGAAACGCAAAACGGGGCCGAAAGGCCCCGGTTTCGTTCAATAAGTAATTGAAACGATTACTTGATCTTGGCTTCGCGGAACTCGACGTGCTTCTTCGCGACCGGATCGTACTTCTTCTTCACGAGCTTGTCGGTCATCGTGCGCGAGTTCTTTTTGGCGACGTAATAGAAGCCGGTATCCGCGCTGGAAACGAGCTTGACCTTGATGGTGACCGCTTTGGCCATGTTCTAAACCTCGAATGTCAGGAATCGCGAGCAGTCCCGACAGGCCGGGCCGCGTTTGGGCCGCAACCTAGCTCCGAACGCCCCAAAGTCAAGGTTTCAGGCCGCATTATTCCGAAGGCAGGCACCGGTTTTGGGACTGGGCGCCGCGCCGGAGGCGGTTCCCCGGGCGGCCCAGGATCCAGCGCGCAAACAGGGTTTCAAAGGCTGTTCAGCCGCGCTGACAGCCCCGGCAAGCGCGAAAATCCGGGTTTGGGCAAGGGCGGGGGGCAGGCCGGGATTTTGGGCGCAGGGGCGCTTCCAGCCAAGCCATGTTATCCGCCCCTGAAATCCTTTGGCGCGAAGCTGAGGTCGAGCATGCGCCACTGATCGTAGCGGTCAGCCGGCAGCATGGCGTAGGGCTGGCATTTTTCCAGTGCATCCATCGCGCTGCGCATCAGCGCGGGGCCTTTTTCGGACGCGCTGGCTTCGATCAGCAGCGGTTCCGCTCCGAGCTTGCCGTCGCGCTGAAAGGCCACGCGCAGCACGATCCGGACATTATCGGAAGGCGTCACCGATTTCGGCAGGACCGAACAGGTCTTGAGATGGGCACGCAATGCCGCGGCATCCTCGGTCTTGATATTCGCGGAGGCCGTTGCCTTCGCGTCGAAGTCGCCCGTCGCTCCGGTGTCCGGCAGGGTGAACATCATGCCGAACTTGCTGGTGATGTCCGGTGCAGCCGTTGGCACTTCCGGCTGGGATTGCTCGGCAGGCTTTGGCTGTTCGCTCGCCTGTTGCTGGAGCGCAGCCTGCCGCGAATCCTGTTTCGGCTTTGATGACGCGGCTGGATCGGGAGCGGGTGGTGAGGTCTGCTCTGGCGGTGCCTGCTCCGGCGCGGCCTGCTGCGAGGGTTCCTCCGCAGCCTGCTTCTGTGTCGCCTGCTCCTGAGATTTTTCGTCGAGCGTGGGGAAGTCGTATTTTTCAGGTTCTTTTGGAAGCGGCGGTGCTTCCTCCGGGGTGACGATATCGACGGTAATGGCTTCCGCGGTCGTCGGGTCGAACGGGCGCACGCCCGCGAGCAAGAGAAACGCAGTCAGAGCCGCAACATGTGCGGCAACCGATATGGCGGCGCCGGTACGCATACAGGTGTGGTTCGCTTATCCCTGGCCGGCGTTCCGCCGCCGTCACTGGCCAGCATATCAGCCCGCGCGAGGGCTTGAAACCAACTCGTTAGGGTTCGCTCAGCACCGAGGCAATCATCGCGCCGACGGCCATATCGTCCTGCTGCCCGAAGCCGTGATGATAAACGGTGCCGTTCCGGCGGATCAGGATCATGGTCGGCGTTCCGCGCATGCCATAACTGGCCATGGTGACGGGGATCGGCGTGTCTTCGCCGGGGGTGTCCACACCGATCGGGAAGGTGAGCTTGTTCTCGTGAACGAACGCCTTCAATGACACCGGCCTCATGGCCTCGTGGTGCTCGAAAACGGTATGCAGACCGATGACCTGCAAGTCCGTGTTCCGGAACATGTCGTGCGCGCGTTGAGTTTGGGGCGTGCCGTGCGAGACGCAGCCGGGACAAAGCATCTGGAAAGCGTGAAGCAGAACGGGACGCCCGCGAAGCCCCGCAAGCGTGAGCGGCGTGGCCGCGTTGAGCCACTCCGAGACCGATAGTTCCGGTGCAATGGCGGTCGTCATGACAACTTCAGGCCTCCGCAATCATGGTGCTGATGCAAGGAGGCTGCTCCGCCAAGGCGGAGTCAGATGACGTCCCGCTGCATCCTGCCGCCGTAGAAGTGGAAAAACGGAACCTCCGCCGCATGCGACAGCGGCCCCAAGGCGAGGCGCTTGTCCAGTTCGCGCAGCACCATCTTCGTCATCTGATGAAGATCCGCGAGAGACAGTGAACCAAGCTCGACCCAAACAAGCTCGACAAGCTCGGCATCGGCATGGACCACGCCTTCAACCCGGTGCGCGATCGATGATGCGTCAGCGGTGAAAAACCGTGTGTCGAAACGCCGGACCCGGCCGGGCGGGGTGATCGCGCGGGCGATCAGGAACAGTCCCGACGGATCGGGCAGCAAACCCGCATCGGCGAACGGCTTCCACTCGCCGGTCAGCTTTGCCGTGGCGCCATTGAGGCGCGCAACTTCCCGCCCCAGACAAAGTCCGGTTTCCTCGCAGGCTTCGCGAATCGCCGCGACGGCCAGCGCACGGGCGCGGGCGGGCGCGATCTTCGGGCTGCCGCCGGTCAGCTTCTTTTCCAGAGCTTTGGGAATCTCCGCCGCAACCGGAATGCGGTTGTCGGTGGCATCGACGCGTCCGCCGGGGAACACGAACTTGCCCGGCATGAAGATGACCTTGTCATGCCGCTTGCCGACCAGAACCTTGGGCACGCTCCCGCTGCGGTCGACAAGTATCAGCGTCGCGGCATCTTTCGGGCGGCGGTAAGGATGACTGTCGTCTTCCTTTTCTTCTTTCTCAGGCTCGCTCATTTCACCACGTTCAGCTTCGCAATCGTGCCTTCCTCGACGCCCTCGGGCCGGCTTTCGTCAAAGCCGTGCATGCGGAACGCCCACTGCAATCCTACCACGGCACCCTTGACCGGTTGCAACAGCAACAGCGACGAGGCCAGCGTGAAGGGGAGATAGAACGCCAGTTGCAGCAGCATCGATGGCGCATAGTTGGTTTCGATCCAGAGCGCGATCGGCACAATGATATGCCCAACGATGACGATCACGAGATAGGCGGGCAGGTCGTCGGCGCGGTGATGGCTCAGATTCTCTCCGCATGCGGGGCATTTGTCGGCGACCTTCAGGAAGGCGCGGAAGATCTTGCCTTCGCCGCAACTCGGGCAGCGGCATCGCAGGCCGCGCGCCATTGCCTGCCAGAGATCGCGCTTGGGCAACGATTGAGATGTCGACGACCATGTCGCGGCGGGCATCGTGCGGCTTTCCATAACGGCTCCTTTGAAAGGCGCTAGCCTTTCTTTTTCGATTTACGCGCCTTGCGGGAAGGCTTGCGCGATTTCTTTACGTCCTTCGTGTCGCGGCCTGGCCGGGTCTTGCCGCCTGTGTGCGGTTTCCCGGCGCGGTTGTCGCGCATGCGGCCACCGCGCGGAACGGTCCGTCCTTCGGACAGCAATTCGAACCGCAGCGCGCCGGCCACCGGGGCAGCTTCTACCAGACGAACCTGCACGACGTCACCCAATCGATGCATGGCACCGCTGCGAGATCCGATCAGGGCGTGGCG
>JAGVII010000690.1 GCA_020056155.1 Afipia sp. | reverse complement strand
TCGCGTCTCTCTATATGATGGCTTTACGTCCTTCGTGTCAGGACGTTACGCATCCACCGCTCATCATATATTTGGCATCGCCTCTTGAAATTCCGGCGACCGCGTTCGTAGATTCAGGCCGCTGGGAGAACCGCCGCCGGTCAATTCCGCGAATAGCCGATCAGCGGCTTGCTGGGCCGGAACAGCAGCATCAGCAGGATGCCCAGAATGCCCAACACGGCCCAGGCCGGCTGGTTGAGCAGCAGCTTCATCACGCTGTTCCAGAGCAGCGGCGAGACGCCCTCGACCATGGCCTGAAACGACTGCTGGCTGGCCTGATTGATGTCGTTCCACAACTCACCAAGCCGCGTGATCCGCAGCGCCTGGTCGGCAATGGTCCGGGCCCCGTCGTAAACCAGCGACAGGAAGCCGATGACCAACAGAAACAGCCCGATCAGACGAAAAAACCCGCGGATCATCGTTCACCCCCTATATTTCAATCACTTCGCCGAACCCGGCAGGGACCCTAAACCGTCCCGACAGGGCCAAAATGGGCCCGGAAATCGTTGACGGTGCAGGCCAGTATCCCTATAAGAACCCGCAACTGGCGGCGGGCGCAATCCTGCCGCCGATGTTCTTTAAGAGCGTGTTGTTTTAGGCAAGCTCTTTGGAAAGAACATTCTCAGGAACACCCGATTTTCACCCAGCATCGGCCGAACGGTCGATATCGATCGCTCTGCTGGCGCAATGTGCCGCAGACGACCGACCGAGAGAAACCGAGAGACCATGGCCAACACCACCTCTGCCAAAAAAGCGACGCGCAAGATTGCCCGCCGTACCCTGATCAACAAGTCGCGCCGCACCCAGATGCGCGGCTCGGTTCGCAACGTCGAGGACGCCATCAAGAAGGGCGACCGCGCCGCGGCACTCGAAGCGATGAAGCAGGCCGAGCCGGACTTGATGCAGGCAGCCCAGCGCAACATCATTCACAAGAACAACGCGAGCCGGAAGGTGTCGCGCCTCACGCATCAGATCGCCAAGCTCGCGAAGTAAGTTCCGCAGCACGCGATCAAGAAGCTGACTGACAAAGCCCGGCTGACACGCCGGGCTTTTTCTTTTGCCTTGCTCGATCCTTCGCAACGCGCTCGCCACGGCGAACCTGTCGGCGGCACGCAGACACCGCCGCGTGCACTTGCGAACGTCACGCCCTGCGCTTTCGATATTCTGAAATTGCAAGTGCGTTCGCGCGCCGGCACCGAATTGACCGCAGGGGTTACCCTGCTCTGCCGATCACAAAAATCCACGCGTGGGGAAGACCTTATCGGCATAGCGCACGGCAGCACTTGGAAAACGCAGGCGCCGCCTGATGAATCTTAAATTATTTATGAAGGAAGTTTTGGCGATCGGCCGATTTGTGACAGTTGTCCGACTTTTCGAATCTGCGCACAGATTCAAAACCTTGTCGTTTTGTCATGAAGCCACGGCCATTTCGCATCGGCGGCAAGTCGCACCCAGAGCGCGCGATGCGAAATCAATTCCGTTGCGAGCCGCAGCGCCTCGTGTATTTCTTATCACGTCACGTCGTCCACGGCTCTTCTGATCAGCGCGGTTTGAGAACCTTGGACGGGCATGCAAGTCAGTACAGTCTGCAAGCTAGCGACGCTTTCCAAGCGATGGTCGGATCCTAACTCATACGGTTTGTGAGGCAGGTCCCCTGTGTGAAAATTCTCCACCGCGGCCGGATCACTCCGGACCCCGGATCAAAAGCGAGAAACCGCACAGAGGAAACATCCATCCACCGGCTTCGAGAGTCAGGAGACAGGGTTGGACGGGCAATACAAAGCGACGGGTTGAAGTCTGATCGGTCAGCGGATCGGACGAACAAAAGATTTGAACAGATCGAGGCGACAACAACTTGCCGCGAATTATCGTGGCAGGAGGGGGAATGTCTATGTCCAGCAGCCAGAGCCGGCAGAACGACTTTGCAGCATTTATTTCCAGCGATGCTGCTTCAGTGAACGCGCCAGCTGCCCCCTGCGGTCCTCCAGTCCAGCTCAGTACGCGCTAACGCCACACGCGCCTTCCCTCCTCCCGACCCAGCGATGCCACGCGGCGATCAGCGCCGAACGGCGGAGCGTCCGAGGACGACGGAGGAAGCGCATGTCGGCGGGCGGCCCCACCCATTTCTCGGCGACCAGCGCCGGATCACACATCAACCAGAAGATCAGAACGCAAATGACAATCTCGGCAGAAACAATCTCAACGAACCTCGGACTGGCAGACGTCGAACGCGATCAATGGGCTCGATTCAAGGGACGGCTGCGGACCAACGTTGGCGAGGATTTCTACACCAGCTGGTTCGCGCGCATGGATCTCGAACGCATCCATGACGACTGCGTCCACATGACGGTGCCGACCAAATTCCTCAAGAGCTGGATTCAGGCGCATTATGCCGACCGCGTCCTGAGCTGCTGGCAGTCGGAAGCGCCGGGCATCAAGCGCATCGAGCTGACCGTGCGCACCGCCATGCGCTGCGCCGCGCCTGTCAAGGACGCGAAAGCGCCGCAGGACGAACGCCGTGTCGACAGCAATCAAAGCCGGCCCGCGCCCGAATTGCGCAACACCGCCACCGCGCCGGTCTCGGCCAGCCACGACGCGCTCGGCGGCTCGCCGCTCGATCCGCGCCTGACGTTCGCGACTTTCGTGATGGGCCGTTCCAACACGCTGGCGCATGCCGCCGCCCGTCAGGTTGCCGAAGGCCGCCGTGGCGACAGCGTGATGTTCAACCCGCTCTATATTCACGCCGGCGTAGGCCTTGGCAAAACCCACCTGTTGCAGGCGGTGACCTGGGCCGGGAATTCCAATCCCGAACGCAAGGTGCTGTATCTCACCGCCGAGAAATTCATGTACGGCTTCGTCGCCGCGCTGAAATCTCAGACCGCACTCGCCTTCAAGGAAGCGCTGCGCGGCATCGACGTGCTGGTGATCGACGACCTCCAGTTCCTGCAGGGCAAATCGACCCAGTCGGAATTCTGCCATACGCTGAATGCGCTGATCGACGCCGGCCGTCAGGTGGTGATCGCCGCCGACCGGCCGCCGTCCGATCTGGAGAGCCTCGACGACCGGGTGCGTTCGCGCCTCGCCGGCGGCCTCGTCGTCGAGATGGGATCGCTCGGCGAAGAGCTGCGGCTCGAAATCCTGAAATCGCGCGTCTCCGCGGCGAAGGCGCATCACGCCACCTTCGATGTGCCGATGCCGGTGCTGGAATATCTCGCCAGGACCATCACCCATAACGGCCGCGACCTCGAAGGCGCGATCAACCGCTTGCTGGCGCATTCGAAGCTCAACGCCACCGCGGTCACGCTGGAAATGGCCGAGCGCGAAGTGCGCGATCTGGTCCGGCCGATGGAGCCGAAGCGGGTCAAGATTGAGGACATCCAGCGCGTGGTGGCCCGGCAGTACAATGTCAGCCGCTCGGATCTGCTGTCGTCGCGCCGGACCGCCAATGTGGTTCGCCCGCGTCAGGTCGCGATGTACCTCGCCAAGACGCTGACGCTGCGCTCGCTGCCCGAAATCGGACGCCGGTTCGGCGGCCGCGACCACACCACGGTCCTGCATGCCGTCCGCAAGATCGAGGCGCTGGTCTCCAGGGACCTCACCCTGTCCGACGAGGTTGAACTCCTGAAGCGCCAGCTTCAGGAGTAAGCAGGAGGCGATTTTTCCCCGGAATCTGCGGAGATAGCGAGGGACAATGCCGCCGGATCGCGGCCTTGCCCTTGAACTTCCAGCGCATTCGCGTCACTTTACGCGCCCCGTGGGGTGCGGCGAAATCTCCGTTTTTCCGGTCCGCGGGTCCAATTGCCGGGGTGCGCTGTCCAGCCGCCCTGCACCTCCAATAACGACATGGACTTGGGATCGGACGGAAGTGTCATGAAGGTTACCGTCGAGCGCGCGCAACTCCTGAAATCCCTGAGCCACGTTCATCGCGTGGTCGAACGCCGCAACACCATTCCGATCCTCGGCAACGTGCTGATCCGCGCCGACAAGTCGCGCCTCAGCCTGAAGGCCACCGACCTCGATCTCGAAGTGACCGAAACACTGGCGGCCGAAACCGGCACCGGCGGATCGATCACCGTCCCGGCGCACATGTTCTATGACATCGTCCGCAAGCTGCCCGACGGATCGCAGATCGTGCTCGAAGGCGACGGCGACCGGTCGGTGCTCGCCATCCGCGCCGGGCGTTCGCGCTTCACGCTGCAGACGCTGCCGGAAAGCGACTTCCCCGATCTCGCCGCCGGCGACATGACGCATTCGTTCACGCTGGCCGCGGCCGACATGAAGCGGCTGATCGACCGCACCCAGTTCGCGATCTCGACGGAAGAGACCCGCTACTATCTCAACGGCATCTATCTGCATTCGGCAGGCGCCGCGAAGGCGGCGACGTTGCGCGCGGTGGCGACCGACGGCCACAGGCTGGCGCAGGTCGATCTGCCGCTGCCGAAGAGCGCCGAGGGCATGCCGGGCGTCATCGTGCCGCGCAAGACTGTCGGCGAAGTGCAGCGCCTGATCGAAGACAACGAGGCCGAACTCAAGATCGAACTGTCGCAGGGCAAAATCCGGTTCACCATCGGCGACGTCGTGCTGACCTCGAAGCTGATCGACGGCACCTTCCCCGACTACGGCCGCGTCATTCCGCAGAACAACGACAAGGAACTGATCGTCGACAAAAAGGATTTCGAGGCCGCGGTCGACCGTGTCTCGACCATCTCCAGCGAGCGCGGCCGCGCCGTGAAACTCGCGCTGTCCGCGGGCAAGCTGATCCTGTCGGTGACCAATCCGGACTCCGGAAGCGCCACGGAAGAACTCGAAGTCGAGTATGCGTCCGACCCGCTCGATATCGGCTTCAACTCGCGCTACCTGCTCGATATCGCAGCGCAGATCGAAGGCGAGGTCGCGGTGCTGCGCCTCGCCGATCCCGGTTCGCCGACGCTGGTGCAGGACAAGGACGCCAAGGGCGCGCTCTACGTGCTGATGCCGATGCGGGTGTGAGGATTTTTCTGTTCACTCACATGCTGACTAGATTGCGTCATGGCCGGGCTTGTCCCGGCCATCCACGTCTTGGCGATGGTGTGCGAAGACGCGGATGCCAGGCATAAGGCCGGGCATGACGATAGAGTAGCGATATGACCGTCTCCCGCATCCTGCGCCTCAGCCTCACGCACTTCCGCAATTACCGCGCGGCGAGCGTCGAGACGCGCGGTAATGTCGTGGTGCTGGTGGGCCCCAACGGCGCCGGAAAAACCAACTGCCTCGAAGCGATCTCGTTTCTCTCGCCGGGACGCGGCCTGCGCCGCGCCACGCTGGACGATGTCGCGGATATCCAGGGCGACGGATCATGGGCGGTGTCCGCGGAAGTCGAAGGCGAACTTGGCCTCGCAACCCTCGGCACCGGCATCGACGCGCCGCGCGCGGATGGCACAACATCGCCCCGCCGTGTCCGCATCGACCGCGAGCCGGTGACATCCGCCGCCGCCTTCGGCGATCATCTACGCATGGTGTGGCTGACGCCGGCGATGGACAGCCTGTTCATGGGGGCGGCCTCGGAACGGCGGCGCTTTTTCGACCGTCTGGTGCTTGCCATCGACAGCCAGCATTCCAGCCGCGTGTCGGCGCTGGACCGGTCGCTGCGGTCGCGAAACCGCCTGCTGGAGGACCGCAACTTCGATGCCCACTGGTGCGACGCCATCGAGCGCGAAACCGCGGAACTCGCCGTCGCAGTGGCCGCGCAACGCGGCCAGACCTTGCAGCGCCTTGCGGGAATGCTTGCCGCACGCGGCTCGGCGTCGGCATTTCCCTCCGCGCTGATCGCCCTCGACGGCTGGATGGAGAATGCGCTGCTCACCGACACGGCCATTGCCGTCGAGGATCGTTACCGCGAGATCCTGCGCGAGAGCCGCGCCAAGGACGCCGCCGCCGGGCGCACGCTGAACGGACCGCACCTGACGGACCTGATGGTGATCTACGCACCGAAAAACATGCCAGCGCGCGATGCATCCACCGGCGAGCAAAAGGCGCTGCTGATCGGCCTTGTGCTCGCCCACGCCAATCTGGTGGCCGAAATGACCGGCATCACGCCGCTCCTCCTGCTCGATGAAGTCGTCGCACACCTCGATCCCGGCCGCCGCGCGGCGCTGTTCGATGAACTCGCAAGGCTCGGCGCGCAGGTCTGGATGACCGGGGCAGACCCTGCAGCCTTCATCGATATCGGCGCGGGCGCGGATGTTTTCGATGTCGATGGCGGCCAGGTTTCGCGGCGCGCGTAACATTTGTCGCCGTCATTCCGGACGGCTTGCATCGTAAGCCGATCCGGAATCTGCAAGTAGCGGCACGAGATTCCAGGTTCAATTGCTTCGCAATTGCCCCGGAATGACGAGGTGAAAACCGACCCCGAATCAGGCTTTTCCACAGCCCCAAAAATGCCGCTTCGGGGCCTTGAAAAACAGCCGAAAACTCTCATCTAAACAACAGCTTGCAGGACCCTACTTTGTCCTAGGCGCACAACTGTTTTCATGGCACAAATTGACAATCGAAGGCGCATTTGTTGCAGCCCGATTCGATCTTTCTGCCGATCCATCTTTGAAGGCCACTCATGACCGAACCAGCCCGGCAAACCAGCGCCGAACCTATGGACAATCCAGGGGCGGAGTACGGCGCTGAATCGATCCGCGTGCTGAAAGGTCTCGACGCCGTTCGCAAGCGTCCGGGCATGTACATCGGCGATACCGATGACGGCTCCGGCCTGCATCACATGGTGTACGAAGTCGTCGACAACGCCATCGACGAAGCGCTCGCCGGTCACGCCACCCGCGTCGAGGTCGTGCTCAATCCCGACAACTCGGTGACCGTGCGCGACGACGGCCGCGGCATTCCCACCGACATTCACAAGGGCGAAGGCATCTCGGCCGCTGAAGTCATCATGACCCAGCTTCATGCCGGCGGAAAATTCGACCAGAACTCCTATAAGGTGTCGGGCGGCCTGCACGGCGTCGGCGTGTCCGTCGTCAACGCATTGTCGAGCAAGCTCGAACTGCGTGTCTGGCGCAACGGCAAGGAACACTACATCCAGTTCAAGCACGGCGACGCGGTCGCTCCGCTCGAAGTGGTCGGCGACGCCAACGGCAAGCGCGGCACCGAAGTCACGTTTCTGGCCTCGACCGAAACCTTCACCAACGTCGAATACGATTTCGCGACGCTGGAGCATCGCCTGCGCGAGCTTGCGTTTCTGAATTCCGGCGTCAACATCACGCTGTCCGACATGCGACATGCGGTCGAGAAGCGCGAGGAGCTGTTCTACGAGGGCGGCGTCGAGGAATTCGTCAAGTATCTCGACCGCAACAAGAAGCCTGTGGTGCCGATCCCCATCGTGATGCGTTCGGAGCAGAACGGCATCAGTGTCGAAGTCGCGATGTGGTGGAACGACAGCTACCACGAGAACGTGCTCTGCTTCACCAACAACATTCCCCAGCGCGACGGCGGCACCCATCTGGCGGGCTTCCGCGGCGCGCTGACGCGCCAGGTGACCGGCTATGCCGACGCCATGGCCAAGAAGGAAAAAATCGCGCTGACCGGCGACGATTGCCGCGAAGGCCTCACGGCCGTGTTGTCGGTGAAAGTGCCGGATCCGAAGTTCTCGTCGCAGACCAAGGACAAGCTGGTGTCCTCGGAAGTGCGGCCCGTGGTCGAGAACGTTCTGAACGCGGCGCTCTCCGCATGGTTCGAGGAGCATCCCGGCGAGGCCAAGACCATCGTCGGCAAGGTGATGGAAGCCGCCGCCGCGCGCGAAGCCGCGCGCAAGGCGCGCGATTTGACCCGCCGCAAGGGCGCGCTGGACATCGCCTCGCTGCCCGGCAAGCTCGCCGACTGTCAGGAACGCGATCCCGCGAAATCCGAACTCTTCATCGTCGAGGGCGATTCCGCCGGCGGCTCCGCCAAGCAGGGCCGCAACCGCGAGTTCCAGGCCGTGCTGCCACTGCGCGGTAAAATCCTCAACGTCGAGCGCGCGCGCTTCGACAAGATGCTGTCATCCGAGCAGATCGGCACGCTGATCACCGCGCTCGGCACCGGCATCGGCCGCGACGATTTCGACATTTCGAAGCTGCGCTATCACAAGATCATCGTGATGACCGACGCCGACGTCGACGGCGCGCATATCCGCACGCTGTTGCTGACGTTCTTCTTCCGGCAGATGCCGCAGCTGATCGAAGGCGGCTACCTCTATATCGCGCAACCGCCGCTGTTCAAGGTGACACGCGGCAAGTCCGAGCAGTACCTCAAGGACGAGCGCGCGATGGAGGATTACCTGATCGAGACCGGCCTCGACGACTGCATTTTGAAGCTCTCGTCGGGCGAAGACCGCAAGGGCCGCGACCTTCAGGCGCTGCTGGAGGACGCGCGTGTCATCCGCGGCATCCTGAACAGCCTGCACAGCCGCTATAACCGCACGGTCGTCGAACAGGCCGCGATCGCGGGCGTGCTGAGCCCGCATGTCGTCGGCAACGTCGAGACCGCCAACGCCGCCGCCGACTACATCGCCAAACGCCTCGACGCGCTGGCCGACGAGGTCGAGCGCGGCTGGATCGGCACCTTCAGGGA
>JAGVII010000262.1 GCA_020056155.1 Afipia sp. | reverse complement strand
GTCGAGGGTGTTGCCGCAGACATCGAAACGAACGCCCTGCGTGACGAGGCTGTCGACCAGTTGCCGGTTTTCACTGGTGTCGCGCAACAGATCGATGCCGGGCCCGAAAGCCACCACCTCGATCGCAATCCTGTCCTGCCCGTAGGCCTTCTGGAGATTGCTCGCAACGCTCAGGACCAGCCTTTGCTTTTTCGGATCGGAGTCGGACAGTTGCAACGCGATGAAATGCTCCGCGAACGGCTTGTCCTCGGGCGGCTTAGGCCCAGGCTTCGTTTGCGCGCCAGCCGGACGCGAGACGGCCGAAGCCAGCGCTGCGCAAGCGGCTAAGTAAATCAGTTCACGGCGATTCATGATGGATTGTCTCTCCCGGCCGACACCCGGCGGGAGAATGCAGGAGCGCCTTCACGACGACAAGATGCAGCCGCAAACGTTCCGGTGAACGCTCCGGGAACCGGGGTATCGCCGTTAGCGCGTCGCCAGCGCCGGAATGATAACCGGTCCGCGAATGCCAAGCGCAGCGCCCGCGACAATTCCGGCGACCGCGATAAACGACGGCATACCCAGGGTCGACAAGCCGGTCAGTCCCTGTCCGATCGAGCAACCGTACGCCATCGCGCCGCCAATGCCCATCAGCGCCGCGCCGGAAATCGAGCGCACCATGTGGTTGGGCGAGGTGTAACCCTCGAGCTTGAAACGTCCGGTCACGACCGCCGTCACAAGGCTGCCGCTGAGAACGCCCGCAACAAGCGCGATGCCGAAGCTCAGCGTCAGGCCGGTGGACAGCATTGTGTACTGCAACGAATCCGCAATCGGCGAGACGAAGGAGAGCGAGGTCACCGGAATCGGGTCGAAATCATCGGCACCGAGCCAGCCGGTGGTGAGCCAGCCGGCGGTGACCAGAGCACCGACAGCGAGGCCGGCGGCGATCTGGCCGTAGGCGCTGCGGAACTGGCGGTCGGAGAACGCGAAGATCAGCAGCCCGCCGCTCGCAATCAGCGTGACGGCGATACGGGCCACGAACTCGTCGATGCCCACAGTGGCGAGCAGCGCCGGCGCGGAAACGGCGGCCGGGGTGCTCTGCGTGGCCTGGAGGACCGCAAGACGCGCTGGCGCGATCAGGCCCTTCAGGGTCATCTGCGCGGCGATGCCGATAATGGCGATCACGACCAGCGAACGGAGGTTGCCCTTGCCCAGCAGGACCAGCGCGCGCGAAGCGCAGCCGTTGGAAAGAACCATGCCGAAGCCGAACAGCAAGCCGCCCGCGAAAATCAGCGGGGCGGAGAACGAGGGCTGCAGATAGATCGACTTGGCGATATCGACGAGGCCCGCACCCGCGACGAACTGCGTTCCCAGGATCGCGACGGCCAGCGCCACCGCGTAGCTGCGCACCTTGCGGCCGTCATTGGCGGTCCACCAGTCCCGCAGGCTGCTCATCAGGCAGAAGCCGCTGAGAAGGCCGACCACGCCAAAGGCGAGACCAATCGCGAAACCAGCGGAAACCGGGATACCGGGCATGACGGAGTGTCCTTGCGCTCAATCGATAACGTCTGGAGAACAAATATCTATTCGCCCGCCTGCAAGGGGTCCATATCGTTGAAAAACTAAGGATATTCTTGCCCATGCACCTTAAAAAGTAGACAGTCCTGCTACTCCGAGAGACGCCAGGCGGAAATCCTTCTCCCGTGCTTCAGCAAAAAACCGCGCTGCCGGCGGCACTCTCTATAATCCTGCCCCATAGGCGGTCTATGCTGGCCGCATGAGATCAAACGTTCCCCTTCCCGCCCCCGCCAACTCCCCCAGAGACGGTATGAACCCAGTTAAAGCTCTCACGACTCATGGCCAGGCTATCTGGCTCGATTTCCTTGCACGCGGTTTCATCGCCAATGGCGAACTCAAGGCGCTGGTCGACAGCGACGGGGTGCGCGGCGTCACGTCCAATCCCTCGATTTTCGAGAAGGCGATTGGCGGCAGCGACGAGTATGACGGAGCTATCTCCGCACTCCTGAAAGCGCATGACCGGCCGGTGGGCGATCTCTATGAAGCCCTCGCCGTGGAAGACATTCAGCGCGCAGCGGATGCGCTGCATTCGGTCTATGACGAACTGAAGGGCGCGGACGGCTATGTCAGCCTCGAAGTCTC
>JAGVII010000803.1 GCA_020056155.1 Afipia sp. | reverse complement strand
CGCTGGCGCTGCTGATCGTGCTCGACCAGTTTCCCCGCAACATGTTCCGTAACGACCCGCGCGCGTTTTCGACGGATGCGCTGGCCCGTGACGTGGCCACGCGCGCCATCGCCGAGGGCCGCGACCTGCGCGCCGAGCAGGTGTTGCGTGCCTTCATCTATCTGCCGTTCGAGCATTCCGAGAACATGGCCGATCAGGAGCGCAGCATCGCGCTGTTCACGCCGCTCGGCGAAGACAGCCTGAAATGGGCGGTGCTGCACGCCGACATCATCCGGAAGTTCGGCCGCTTTCCTCATCGCAATGCCGTGCTTGGACGAACCACGACGCCGGAGGAAGCGGCGTTTCTGGACGACGGCGGGTTCAAGGGGTGATCATAAAGATCGTCATGGCCGGGTTTGTCCCGGCCATCCACGTCTTTGATGCATAATAAAGAAAGACGTGGATCACCGGGACAAGCCCGGTGATGACGGGTTGAGAAATCCCCTCTCTCGCAGGCGTCACGAGGTGGCCACCCAACCAAATCTTAACGAATCCTTGCTAAGGCGCATCCTGCCGCCACCTTGCGGCGAGAGGATCGAGTGCCGTGGCGGTGATGGAAGCTGAGAGCGCATCTGAGGCGAAGCCTGCGAGCCTGATGGCGCGGCTGCGTGGCGTGCTCACCGGCACCAGTGAAGCCTCGCTGACCAAGCGGCTCGCCGGGACTGTCTTTCTCATTCGCGTGCTCAGCGCAGGCCTCGCCTACTTCTCGCAGGTGCTGCTGGCGCGATGGATGGGCGGCTCGGACTACGGCATCTATGTCTATGTCTGGACCTGGGTGCTGCTACTGGGCAGCGTGCTGGATTTCGGCATCGCCGTCTCCGCGCAGAAAATCATCCCCGAGTACCGCGCCAGCGGAGAACTCTCACTGCTGCGCGGCTTCCTGTCGGGCAGCCGCTGGATGACGCTGGCCGCATCCACCGCAATCGCGCTGGCGCTGGTGGCATTGGTAACTGTCCTGTCGCCGTGGATCGACGCGAACACGGTGATCCCGCTCTATATCGGCTGCCTCACCCTGCCCGCCTTCGTCGTCGCCAATACCCAGGACGGCCTCGCGCGCTCCCATGACTGGATGCGCCTTGGCCTGATGCCGCAGTTCATCGTGCGGCAAACGCTGATCATCGGCTTCACCGCGGGCGCGGTCGTGCTCGGCATGAACCTCGGCGCGACTGCCGCGATGATCGCAAGCGCCGCCGCAGTCTGGATCGCGATGCTCGGCCAGCTGATCGTGCTCAACCGCCGCCTCAATGCGAGTGTCGCGCCCGGTCCGAAAACCTACGATGTCCGGAACTGGCTGAAAGTGTCGCTGCCGATCATGATGGTCGAGGGCTTCTACCTGCTCCTGTCCTACACCGACGTGCTGGTGCTGCAGCAGTTCCGCTCGTCGGAGGAAGTCGGCGTCTACTTCGCCGTGGTCAAGACGCTGGCGCTGGTGTCGTTCATTCACTACGCGATGTCGGCGACCACGGCGCACCGCTTCAGCGAATACCATGCGTCAGGCGACAAGGAGCGGCTCGAAGCCTATATCGCCCACGCGATCAAGTGGACGTTCTGGCCGTCGGTCGCGGCGACCGCCGTGCTGCTGGCGCTGGGCGAGCCGCTGCTCTGGCTGTTCGGCCCGCAGTTCACCGCGGGTTACGGCATCATGTTCGTCGCGGCGATCGGCCTGATCGTGCGCTCCGCCATCGGCCCGGTGGAACGGCTGCTCAACATGCTGGGCCACCAGAACATGTGCGCGCTGGCCTACGCGCTGGCGTTCCTGGTCAACCTCGTGCTGTGCGTGCTGCTGGTGCCGAAGTTCGGCGGCTACGGCGCTGCCGCCGCAACCTCGATCGCGCTGGTGTTCGAGACCATCCTGCTGTTCTGGATCACCCGTTCGCGCCTCGGCTTTCACGTTCTGGCGTTCGGGAAGCGCAAAGATTGACCTGCATCGCGTCATTGCGAGGAGCATAGCGACGAAGCAATCCAGTTTTTCTCGTTGCTCTGGATTGCTTCGCTTCGCTCGCAATGACGATAACTTTTACTCCGCCGTCCATCCGCCGTCGATCGACAGGTTCGCGCCGGTGATCTGCGCCGCGTCGTCGCCGCAGAGAAACAGCGCAAGTGCCGCGACCTGCTCCGACGTCACGAATTCCTTGGTCGGCTGCGCTTCAAGCAAGACGTCCCGGATGACCTGCTCCTTGGTCAGGTTGCGCGCCTTCATGGTGTCGGGGATCTGCTTTTCCACCAGCGGCGTCCAGACGTAACCCGGCGAGATGCAATTGCAGGTGATCTTGTGGGTCGCCAGTTCGAGCGCCACCGTCTTGGTCAGGCCCGCGATGCCGTGCTTGGCGGACACGTAAGCCGACTTGAACGGCGATGCGACCAGCGAGTGCGCCGACGCGGTGTTGATGATGCGGCCCCAGCCGCGCTTCTTCATGCCGGGCACTGCCGCGCGAATGGCATGGAATGCCGACGACAGGTTGATCGC
>JAGVII010000162.1 GCA_020056155.1 Afipia sp. | reverse complement strand
TATCAGTCCACGGTCGAAACCGACTCATGGACCGATCGCAAGGACAAGTCGGTGCGGATCGAGCAGACGATCTATGTGGAGCGCGACAGCCAGCGCAAGATCGTGCTCGGCAAGGGCGGGGCCACGATCAAGGCCATCGGCGCGGACTCCCGCAAGGAGATCGCGGAGATTGTCGGACAGCCGGTGCATTTGTTCCTGTTCGTGAAGGTCCGCGACGGCTGGGGCGACGATCCCGAGCGTTATCGCGAGATGGGGCTGGAGTTTCCCAAAGAATGACCGGGCCCGACGTCAAGGTGCCGACCAACATCTTTTATTTCGAGGTGCTGCTGTATCTGTCGCTGCTGATCGACGTGCTGTCCGCGGCGCTTCTGGATCGCATGCCGGATGAAGTCACCGAGTCGACAAAGATGGCAGTCAATTTCATCGCGGTCATGATGACGCTGGGATTCGTCCAGCTCGTCTGGCTCGCAGCGCACCGGCGCAAGAACTGGGCGCGCACGATCCTGCTCGCGGCGCTGATGCTGTCTGTAGTCTCCATCGTCACCACGGTGGGCGAAGCCGGCATGCAGTTCGGCACGTTTGTGGACGTGATCTCGACGGCCCTGACGGCTTTTGGCCTGTATTTTTCGTTCACCGGCGATGCCCGGGACTGGTTCCGGCAACCGGACTGACCGCACTTTCGTGAGCGAGCGCGCTGCGAATGTGCGCAGAATCCTGTAAGCTGCGGCCATGGAATGGACCGACGAGGGTATTGTCCTGGGCGTACGGCGGCATGGCGAATCCAGCGCCATCGTCGAACTGCTGACGCGCAGTCATGGCCGTCATCTGGGACTGGTGCGCGGCGGCGCGGGCTCGCGGATGCGGCCGTTGCTGCAGCCCGGAAATACCGTGAGCGCGGTCTGGCGCGCGCGGCTCGACGAGCATCTCGGGTACTACGCGATTGAAGGCACGCGCCTGCGCGCGGCCACGATGTTCGGATTGTCCCATGCGGTCTACGGCGTGACGCATATGGCGTCGCTGGTGCGGCTGCTGCCGGAGCGCGATCCGCACGAAGATATCTACGAGATGCTGGAATCCATTCTCGACGATTTCGACGACGTCGCCACGGCGGGCGTGCAACTGGTGAAATTCGAACTCGCGATGCTGACCGAACTCGGCTTCGGCCTCGATCTGTCGTCATGCGCCGCGAGCGGAGCGATGAACGATCTGATTTACGTCTCGCCGAAGTCTGGTGCCGCGGTCTCCCGGCAGGCGGGGGAGCCATGGCGCGACCGGTTGCTTCGGTTGCCGCCGTTCCTGCGCGAGAGTGACGACGGGACCAACGGCTGGTCCGGGCAGGACATCGAGGATGGCTTCCGGCTGACCGGGCTGTTTCTGCTCCGGAACGTGCTGGAGCCGCGCGGACAGACTCATTCGGATGCGCGGGATGGCTTTATCGCAGCGGTGATACGGCCACGCGCAAGGGCCGTTGCCGAATAGAAACAGGCCGGACATTGTCCGGCCTGTTCCCTGAATCATTACCGGTGATGGTGATGATGAGAACGGTGGTGCCGGTAATGGTGCCGGTGGTGATGATGATGGCGCCGGTGGTAATGCGGGCGCACGTTGCGGCAGGACCTGACCATGCGGTTGCCGACCCTTCGTGTGGTGCAGACAAGGCGGACCTCTTCGGTCTGCTGCGTGACGCCAGCCAGCGGGGCAGGGAGGGTCATGGCTTCGGCACGGCTGCCGCCCAATGAAACGGCACCGGTCAATGCGGCCAGTGTCGCGGCTGCGAGAATAAGTCGACGCATTCTTTTTTCCTTCCTTGAAGCCCTCCGGCACCTCGCCATTGGGCACTTTACCCGGCCTGGGCCGGTGTTATGAACCGCCGGGCGATCCGTAACGCCCACCGGCAGACCGCAGCAATGTGGCAGAAGAATTACGAACGGCGGGTGACCGCCTAATTCATCTATTGTTCATCGCGCGCAGTGGAGTTAACCCCTTGCCATGGGCAAAAGACTGATTCCACCGGAGCCGATGGAGATCCAGGAGGTCGCACTCCGCGAGGCGCTCGAGGAGCGTTATCTCGCCTATGCGCTCTCGACCATCATGCACCGCGCGCTGCCGGATGCGCGCGACGGCCTGAAGCCGGTTCACCGCCGTATTCTTTACGGCATGCGGCTGCTGCGGCTCGACCCCGGCACGCCGTTCAAGAAATCCGCCAAGATCGTCGGCGACGTGATGGGCTCGTTCCATCCGCACGGCGACCAGTCGATCTACGACGCTCTGGTGCGCCTCGCGCAGGATTTCTCCTCGCGTTATCCGCTGGTGGACGGACAGGGCAACTTCGGCAATATCGACGGCGATAACCCTGCCGCCTACCGTTATACCGAAGCGCGCATGACGGAAGTCGCGCGCCTGCTGCTCGAAGGCATCGACGAGGACGCGGTCGAGTTCCGCCCCAACTACGACGGCCAGTCGAAAGAGCCGTTCGTGTTGCCGGGCGCATTTCCGAACCTGCTC
>JAGVII010000306.1 GCA_020056155.1 Afipia sp. | reverse complement strand
CGCGATGCTTGGGCTGGCCAAGTCACAGCCGTTCTACGGATTCAAGTTCAAGGGCAAGAGCTACGACTGCGGCTCGAAGTCGGGATTCCTGGCCGCGAACATCGCTTATGCGATGGACCGCGAGGATTTGCGGAGCGATCTGCTGACGGAAATGAAGAAGTATGTGTGAGGGAACGTCGCTCCACTCACCGCGCCATTTGCAGGCGAAGCGCTAACGAGCACCAACGTCATTGCGAGCCTCGTCATTGCGAGCGGAGCGAAGCAATCCACTCTTAAGCAAAAGCTGGATTGCTTCGTCGCTTCGCTCCTCGCAATGACGGCGATGGTTCTCCACCACCCTTGTCGGGTAAGCCACCGAGCGCGTCACAACCCTCAATCGTCATCACCGGGCTTGACCCGGTGATCCACCTTTCTAAGAAATGCTTGGTGATGCGCGATGGATGCATCGCAGCGCCCATACGATCATCCCTCTTTTTGCCCGAATCACTCTTGCGAATTGACGCTTTACTGTGAGCAATTTTCATGACGAGAAAAAAGGGCAGCCTACAGGGCCGGTTCGTAAACGGCTATCTCCGAGAAAATCCACATCGTCGAGGTGAGTACGTCAAGGTGTCCGAATATCAGGAGCACATTGATCCGTCTCCTTCGAGGTTCACGCTAGTAAACCCACAGGGTGAACTGGATTTAGCTGCCGCTCCGGCAATTGATGACGATAATTCTCAAGCATCGATTGAATGAGTTAGCTTTCGCGCAACCTCCTCGACGCCCATAGACCACTGCACTGCAAACCGATCCGCTAGAATTGGCGAGTACTTATATACGTCCTCCGCCGCAACGCCGTGCCAAACTGGCAATATAACTCTCTGCTTTTCAACCAGTTCGCGTGTAAAAATAGAATCGTACTCGCGCTTCGACCATCCTCCGTTACTCAAGAAATTCGGGGTCAATATCAGAATACATTTTGGACATTCCTTAAGGCCAGTCTCTATGCTTTCGCGAAGGCTATCGCCAACCTTGAGTGTGAAATCATCATACCAGACTGAGCACATAAACTTTTGCAATTGAATCGCTAAGGGTTCGGCTATTTCCCTCTTATCGCGAGAGTCATGAGAAATGAATGCACGGGGTTTTTCCCAACGATTACGCATATTCATGTAATCCACACTTCGAAAAACCAAACTATGACCGCGAGCTTTTGCTTCAGCCATCATCATGGCTTTTAGATCTTCGCGAACTGCTCTTTCGGAATAGAGATAAACGCGACCTGTGAAAATCAAATCACGCGCATCGGTTTGATCTCCTTGGAAACCGGCTGAAACTGCAACCTTTGTTTCTGGCCAACTAAGCATCTCCGGAATTTTGTTCAGCAAAAGCGCTTCGGGGCATTCGACCCCTTCAATCTTTGGAATGAAGAATGAAACGTACTTTGCGAAGGCATCGAAATCGTAATGAAGGCGCGCAATCACTTCACCCTCAATATTTGTCCCGTCCGCGTTCGAAAAATTCCACTGCTCCTGCACTGTAAGATTGCTTGAGCTATCTTTCTTAAAATACTCATGTAACGACGCCATTAGAAATGCCTCGAGATCAAATTGGTCTTATCCGCCACAGGCAGTGTTAGCGATTCTTGGCATGTTGACATTAGCCATTTTAAGGCTTATATTCCTATCGCTTCATTCGTGAGGGGCGCTTCTAGAGGCGATCCTGAAGTGGAATGAAGCGCGGCGCCTGCGCGCACGGTTCGCACCCGTTGCGTCCGGGAGGCTGGGGTCAGCGACCGGGCCAACTACGTGGCCCCGCCTTGAGTGGCTGGACGCGGACAGGCACGAACGCGGCGAAAGCCGCCGGATCGGGGCGTGAAAGCGTCCGTCCTGTCCCGGAAGAGCGCTCCCCTCGCCCAAAATCGCCGCAGATGGAGCGCCGTGAGGCGATGCGCTTCCCTTTTCGCAGAGGGAAGCGAGACAATACATTTGCGCCTTACGGCGCTCCATTCCCCTCATTCCTGAGGGGCGCGTCACGAAACCAAGCTCGCGCAACGCGCGGGAACGCATCGATGTGCGCGCTGTTTGAAAATTGAATCGGAAAGTCGAAGGGACGCACGCCGTCGCATCATACTCAATCGTCGTCCCCGCGCAGGCGGGGACCCATAACCACCGAACATCATGATGACAAAGGAAAGAGTTGACCCGCACTCGCACCACCATCGACGGCTCAGGGAGTATGGGTCCCCGCTCTCGCGGGACGACCGGAGAGAGACAACGCGCAGCTTCGCCACCCACAATCGTCATCACCGGGCTTGACCCGGTGACCCACGTTTTGCCTGGCGATGCCGAAGAGAAGACGTGGATGGCCGGGTCAAGCCCGGCCATGACGAACAGCGCACGCGCCGGGAACGGGTTAGACAAAACGCGTACCGATGCGTTGGTGCCGCAGCCAGAAACCGGCAAAATCAGCTGCGTCCATCATCCCCGTTGCGGCCGGTTGTCACCCGGCGCATGCAAGGGACAACGCGCGGGGCGGCGGCGGGTTCATGCTCACATTTTTGTGTGGAATTTTACCGTAACAGCGGGGTCTTATCCGCGTATCTCAGGCACAGGCGGAAACGCCGAGACCATCCAAGAGGACCAACATGGACCGCACCCAGTTCCGCCGCACCGCTCTCGCCCTCTCCGCCGCCGGCGTGCTCGCGCTCGGCTGGTTTACCGCGCCGTCGCGCGCCTCCGAGGAAGCCTTCATCATTCCGCCGCCGGCCGCCGACATCGCGCCGACCGAGGGCCTGAAAACCTTCGTGCTCGCGGGCGGCTGTTTCTGGGGCGTGCAGGGCGTCTACCAGCACACCAGGGGCGTCACCAACGCGGTGTCGGGTTATGCGGGCGGCAAGGCCTCGACCGCGAATTACGAGGCGATCGGACGCGGCACCACCGGCCACGCCGAAGCCGTGCAGATCACCTACGATCCGAAGCAGGTGACGCTCGGCCGGCTGCTGCAGATTTATTTCTCGGTGGTGCACGATCCGACCCAGCTCAACCGCCAGGGCCCGGACACCGGCACGCAGTATCGCTCCACGATTTTCACGTCGGACCCGGCGGAGCGCAAACTGGCGCAGGACTACATCGCGCAGCTCAACGGCGCGAAGGTCTACAGGAAGCCGATCGCGACCACGCTCGAACCGTTGCAGGCCTTCTATGCGGCGGAAGATTATCATCAGGACTACCTGACGCTGCACCCCAACCAGCCCTATATTGTGTTCAACGATTTGCCGAAGATCGCGAACCTGAAGAAGATCTTCGCGCAGAACTACCGCGAGAAGCCCGCGCTGGTGCGCGAGGCCAAGGCGGCGAACTAAGGGCGGGCAACCCGGCGCCGGTCACCCGGCGCAGCGAATGAACACAAGCGGCGGACCGCGCAGGTTCGCCGCTTTGATGTGAGACACACGACAACAGCGGAATAACGAAAGGAGCTAGCGAATGACCGACATCAAGACCAGGACCGGCTCCGGTACCGTCGAGAAGTCCGACAGTGAGTGGCGCAAGGAGCTGACGCCGATGCAGTACGCCGTGCTGCGCGAGAAGGCGACGGAGCGCCCGTTCAGCGGCGAATACGATCACGCGTTCGATCCGGGCACCTATGTCTGCGCCGGGTGCGGGCAATCGCTGTTCACGTCGGACGACAAGTTCGATTCCGGATGCGGCTGGCCGGCGTTCTCCGCCCCCGCCGCCGAGGGCAGCATCGCCGAGGAGCGCGACGTGTCCCACGGCATGGTCCGCACCGAAGTGCTGTGCTCGAAATGCCAGGGTCACCTCGGCCACGTCTTCCCGGACGGGCCCGGACCGACGGGATTGCGTTACTGCATCAATTCCGCGGCATTGAAACTTCAGCCGAAGTAAACTCGTCTCTCTTTCCAGAAAATTTAAATCCGCGCGGCTTGCCAAAGGCCGCGCGGCGCCTATCTGTCGCTTCTCGTTCGTATGCGAACGACAAGAAACGCCAGCGAGAAACGCTTCCGGATAACTTCTGCATTCGAGGAATTCACTATGTCCACCCGATCGCGCCAGACCGTGCTGGCTCTCGGCCTCGCAGGCCTTCTCGTCGAGGCCGTGGTGTCGCACCCCGCCTTCGCCGTCGGCAAAATGACTTTGTTCAAGGTCGTCTCGCCGCAAAACGAAATCGTGATCGGCCTCACCAAGGCCGAACTGGCTCAGATGCCGGGCAAGACTCCCGATGCCGTGGAACAGGCGCTGCGCAGCGCCGGCGCACTTCAGGTCTGGCAATATGGTGTCCGCCGCGGCGTCAGCGGGGTGATGGAGCAGGCCCCGGTGCGCAAGATCGAGCTCTCCGCCCAGCCCGGCACCCACATCGAATCTTACCTCTCGCCGCTCAAGGTGGTGTCGGTCAGCGATGAGATCATGACCGAAGCGATCCAGTAGCGCGTTCGCCGCGCAGTTCTGACGATATCCGCGGCCGCGTGCTTGCCGGACAAAATCCGGTAAAATCGGCTTGCGCAAAACGGATCGGCCGCCGGACGACCCGCCGCCGCTCCCGGCGCGGATTTGCGCACCTGATAACCATTTGAGATTCAAGCGCTTATTCGGCCCGCATGCGATGGCGTCATGCCATTCATCATAGGGCGTATGACAGGTCGCAATTGGCGAAAAAAGGCCTATATTGGAGTCTGTTCTGGAATGAATGACACGTGCCGAGCGGCGCTCCCCGGGAGGCCGCACTCCGGCGTTGTTTCCATCGAATCCCAAATCGAGAAGGCCGAGATCATGGCTGCGTTCAATTACAACACCGAAGCCGAACTCTTTCCTGCGGCGATCCGCAAGAAAAAGCGCGCGGGCTTTGCGTACCGCCGGTTCCCGACCGCAGCCGAGGCCGTGCAGTTCGCCATCGAGCAACTTCCCGCCGACAGCCTGAACGGCGCCTACCTCCAGGTG
>JAGVII010000178.1 GCA_020056155.1 Afipia sp. | reverse complement strand
GTCGCCGCACCCTCGCCGCCATTCGCCGCAACCGCTTCCGCAAGCGGACGATCGAGCGAATACAGATCGACATCCTCGAACGGAGGCGACTGGTTGAAGACTTCGGTTGTGGCGGACAGGAGAGATGGCGTCATGTGTTGTTCCCGCAGGTGAGAACAACAGATTACACCCGAACGCGGAGCGTTTCACGCCACCCGGTTACGGAATATTGCGCGGAGACGGTTCTTTGCTGGAGGGGTCCTTCGCCTGCGGAAGGTCATCGTAACCCCGGCGGCTGCTATAGAACGTCAGCGCCATCAAACCGAACCCGATCAGAAGCGAGAAGAAAACTCCCAGTCCCAATGCGATATAGCCATGGATCGACATCTGCACGTCGGAATGCGCAACCCAGCCTTGCCATGCCCACCATATCGTGGCCGCAAGGATGGCGAGAAGAACCGTCGTGATTGCAATGGCGCCCCTGCTCATGACGAGGCCTTTCCAAAGTCAGATGCGCCGGGTCGCGCATCTCTTCGAGAGAACTATGGTTGAGCGGCCAAAATTCAACCCCGCGCGCGCCGTGATTATCGTTTCACCACCGGAAAATCGAACGCCGCATTGCCCGGCCCCGGCAGCGAAAAGTGCCACCATTCCAGCCGGAAATTCACGAAGCCCTGCTTCGCCATCGCGCGCACCAGCGTCTCGCGCCATTTGCGCTGCTGCGGTGTGATCGCCTGCGAGGCGGTATGCGCCTTCTCGTCGGAGCAATCGTAGCCGGTGCCCATGTCGATGCTGGTGTCCGGCGCGCGCAGGTTTTGCGATCCGGTGCAATCGGCATAGCCGGCGTTGGGATCAAACGGCGCAGCCTTTGGCGCTGGCAGTTGCACCAATGTGAGGTCCACCGCCTTGCCGGTCGAATGTCCGGAATGTTTCGCGATATAGCCGCGACGGAACAGGTCTTCCTTGCGCATCTTCGGATTGTAGCGCCGCTGCGCCGCTGTCTCGTGGCCGTCCTGCGCCCAGGCGTACATATCGTCGACCGCGCGCTGCGGGCGATAACAGTCGTACATCTTCAGCGACAGGCCGCGCGGCGCGAGATCCTGCTGCACACGCTTCAGCGCGGCGCCGACGCTGCGGGTGACCACGCACTCCCCCGCTTCGTATCCCCTGAGCACCCGCCCGACGAAATTGTTCGCCGTGGCGTAACGCATGTCCTGAATGATGGTCGGATCGACGTCGCGCAGATAGACGAAACCGTCGGGCAATTTTGAAGGCTGCGCACCAACACGCTCGCCCGTGGCAAGAACCACAAGGAACCCAAGCACCCCGACAAATGCAGCTTTCATCCCGCCCAATACCCGCGTTTCGTCATGGCCGGGCTTGTCCCGGCCATCCACGCCTTCTCTGACATCGTAAGGACGTGGATGTCCGGCATAAAGCCGGGCATGACGGTGGTGAGTTCGCCACAACCTTCCTCATCGCTTTTCGCCAAAATCCGAGGTATTTACCCTGCCCGGACATCAGCGGGGGAAAACTCGGCAATGGCCGAATCCGCCTTGCTCCACCGGGCAAGTCTGCCTATAGCTCTTGCTTTAATGACAACTGCATCGAAATCGAGTTTTGTCCTCGGACACCGGCATTTGCTGGGCATCGAGGGCCTTTCCGTGGCCGACATCAGCGGCCTTCTGGACCTTTCCGAAGAGTTCGTCGAACTCAACCGGCAGGTGGACAAGAAGCGCACCAATCTGCGCGGCCGCACCCAGGTCAATCTGTTCTTCGAAGCCTCGACCCGCACGCAATCTTCGTTCGAGATCGCGGGCAAGCGGCTCGGCGCGGATGTCATGAACATGTCGGTGGCCTCCTCCTCGATCCGCAAGGGCGAGACCCTGATGGATACGGCGGTGACGCTCAACGCCATGCACCCGGACATTCTGGTGGTGCGCCATCATGCCTCCGGCGCGGTGGAACTGCTCGCCCAGAAAGTCGACGGCTCGGTCATCAACGCCGGCGACGGAGCGCATGAACATCCGACGCAGGCGCTGCTTGATGCGCTCACCATCCGCCGCAACAAGGGCCATCTCGAGGGCTTGCTGGTCGCGATCTGCGGCGACGTGCTGCATTCGCGGGTCGCGCGCTCCAATATCATCCTGCTGAATACGATGGGCGCCCGCGTGCGCGTGGTTGCGCCCTCCACCCTGCTGCCGCCCGGCATCGAACGCATGGGAGTCGAAGTGGCGCGCGACATGCGCGAAGGCCTCGAAGGCGCGGACATCGTCATGATGCTGCGGCTGCAGCGCGAGCGCATGAACGGCTCGTTCGTGCCGTCAAGCTCGGAATACTTTCACTACTACGGCCTCGACCAGAAAAAGCTCGGCTATGCCAAGCCCGAGGCGCTGGTGATGCATCCCGGACCAATGAACAGAGGCGTTGAGATCGACTCCATCGTGGCTGACGGCGCGCAGTCGCTGATCCGCGAACAGGTGGAAATGGGTGTG
>JAGVII010000414.1 GCA_020056155.1 Afipia sp. | reverse complement strand
TGTTCGCCACCGACATGCATCACCTCGTGATCGCGGCATTGAGCGAGAGCTACAAGGTATTTTCGCCGGGCGAACTGATGTCGAGTGGCGATGTGGCGGCGCTGGCCACCAGCGCTTTCGCGACGGCGTTCAAGATCGGCATCCAGTTGTCCGCGCCGTTCATCGTGTTCGGTCTGGTCTTCAACCTCGGACTCGGCGTGCTGGCGCGGTTGATGCCGCAGATGCAGGTCTATTTCGTCGGCGTGCCGCTTTCGATTCTGGCCGGCTTCCTGATTCTGGCGGCGATCCTCGGCACCATGATGGGCACCTACCTCGAATACTTCGGCGGCGTTCTCCACGAACTTGCGCCGCGACGCTGAGGGCAGGGCATGTCAGACGACGACAAGGAATCAAAAACACAGGACCCAACGCAAAAACGTCTCGACGATGCGTTGGAAAAGGGCGATGTCGCCAAGAGTCAGGAGGTCAACACCTGGTTCGTGATCGCGGCCTCGACCCTGCTGCTGACGTCGTTCTCGGGATCGATCAGCAAGGGCATCGAGGTTCCGATGCGCAACCTGCTGATGAACATGCATCAGATTCGCGTCGACGGGCCGGGCCTGCTTTCGCTGCTCAGTCAGATCGAATTTATGCTGATCGGCGTTCTCGGCATCCCGTTTCTGCTGCTGCTGATCGCGGGCGTCGGCAGCAACCTGATCCAGCACCGGCTGGTGTTCTCGACGGAGCCGCTGACCCCGAAATTCAGCAAGATTTCGCCGGCGGCCGGTTTTGCACGCGTGTTCGGAAAGCAGGCGGCGGCGAACTTCCTCAAGGGGCTGTTCAAGGTCATCGCGCTCAGCGTGGTTATGGTCCTGATCTTGTGGCCGGAGCGGCACCGCCTCGATGCCATGGTCCAGTTCGATCCAATAGCGATCCTGACCGTCACCAAAACCATCTCCGTCCAGTTGATGGGCACGGTGGTGGCGATGCTCGCGGTGGTGGCCGCGCTCGATTATTTCTTCCAGTACCGCCAGTGGTTCGAGCGGCAGAAGATGTCGCTGGAAGAGATCAAGGAAGAATACAAGCAGTCCGAAGGCGATCCCCACGTCAAGGGACGCATCCGGCAGCTTCGCCATGCGCGCATGAAGAAGCGCATGATGGCGGCGGTTCCGACCGCTTCGGTGATCATCACCAACCCGACGCACTACGCGGTAGCGCTGAAATACGATCGCGGCATGTCCGCGCCGATCTGCGTTGCCAAGGGTGTCGACGTGCTGGCCCTCAAGATCAGGGAGATCGCGACCGCCAACGATATTCCGATCGTCGAGAACGTGCCGCTGGCCCGCGCGCTGCACGCGAGCGTCGAGATCGACGACGAAATTCCGGTCGAGCACTATCATGCGGTCGCCGAGGTGATCGGTTACGTGATGCGGCTGCGGCGCGGTATCACGGGCCTTAGCTGATGCGTGATCTCTGGTTGACAAGGTCTGGCGCGGGCATCGGCACGGTCGTAATGTGGCTTGCGCTGGTGGTCCCGATTCAGGCACTCAGATGCCGGTAAACTGCGGATATAATGACTTGCGCGCCCCTTGCGGAACACGCGCGAACAGGCAGCGATGACAACCGACACGGGCAACGAGCTTCATTCTTCCTTCGCCACCGTCCATGAGCCGGCGCGGCGCAGCGGCAGCATCCTGCTTGTGCTGCTGGTGGCGGGTGCGATCATCGCTGCAGCGGTGGCTTTCATGACCCTCGGCCGCAGTCAGGCCCAGCCCTACATTCTGGCGCTGCTGGCTCTGCTCGCCATGGTCGGGCTGTTTACATTGTTCGCCTTCGCCGCCGGCATCGTCCGCTTCGCCGACCGTCATGCGGAAGACCCGATCGCGCGGCCGATTGCCGATCATGCGGTGGACGGGCTGGCGGTGACGGACCCACGCGGCCACATCGTCTACGCCAATACGGCCTATCTCGCGCTTACCGGCGCGACGGGTCCCAACGACGTGCGGCCGGTCGAACGGGTTTTCATCGGCAACCCGGATGTTTCGGAGGCGGTGTTCCGCCTGCTCAAGGCGGCCCGCGAAGGCAAGCGCCAGCAAGAAGAGGTCCGTGTCGCCGGCGCGGACGCCGGACATGGCCGCTGGCTGCGCATGCGCGTCCGTCCGCTGGGCACCGACAAGCGGCAGTCGAAATTCGCGGTGTGGTCGGTGGCCGACATCACCCGCGACCGCGAGCGGCAGGAAGACGTCTTCCAGGAACTGCAGCATGCCATCGAATATCTCGACCATGCGCCGTGCGGCTTCTTCTCGGTCAATGCAGGCGGCGAACTGGTCTACGTCAACGCCACCCTGGCCAACTGGCTGGACTACGATCTCGCCGAAATCGGTTCCGGCGGCCTCAAGGTCGCCGACATCATGTCCGGCGACGGCGCGTCGCTGCTGACCACGATCGTGCCGGAGCCGGGCGAGGTGAAGACCGAGGTGTTCGACCTCGATCTGCGGATGCGCAACGGCAAGACCATGCCCGTGCGGCTTTATCACAAACTGGCATTCGGCGCCGACGGCGCGCCGGGAGCGTCGCGGACGCTGGTTATCAACCGCGCGCGCGACGATCATTCCGACCCGCAGCGCGCCGCGGAAGTGCGTTTCATGCGCTTCTTCGATCATACGCCAATGGCAATTGCGACCGTCGACAAGGCGGGCAACGTCGTGCGCGCCAATGCGCGCTTCGCGAAGCTCACCCAGAGCCTGTCTCCGGCCGGAACATCAAGCAAGTCGATCTTCGCGGTGGTTCACGAGCGTGAGCGCGGCGAACTGGTGGCTGCGATCAACAAGGCCGCCGACGGGCAGGGCGACATTGCTCCGGTCGAGGCGATGCTGGACAGCACCAAGGAGCGCTGGGGCCAGTTCTTCGTTACGTCCGTGGAGCAGGACGCGCGCGACGCCGAGGCGGCGATCGTCTATCTGCTCGACACCACCGAAAAGCGCACGCTCGAGAACAGCTTCGCGCAGTCGCAGAAGATGCAGGCGGTGGGACAACTCGCCGGCGGCATCGCCCACGACTTCAACAACGTGCTCTCCGCCATCATGATGGCGAACGATTTCCTGCTGAACGCGCACAAGCCGACCGATCCGTCGTTCCAGGACATCATGCAGATCAAGCAGAACGCCAACCGCGCGGCGGCGCTGGTAAGGCAACTGCTGGCGTTCTCGCGCAAGCAGACGCTGCGCCCGCAGGTGCTCGATATCGGCGACGTGCTGTCGGACGTCAACGTGCTGCTCAAGCGCCTGTCGGGCGAGAAGGTGAAGCCCGAATTCGTCTACGGCCGCGACCTGTGGCCGGTGAAGGCCGATCTTTCCCAGTTTGAACAAGTCATCGTCAATCTTGCGGTGAACGCGCGCGATGCGATGCCCGATGGCGGCAAGCTGACGATTCGCACCGCCAATGTGCCCGCGAAGGATGCCGAGCGCGGCGAGTTCAAGGGCATGCCGGCGGCGGATTATGTCCTGATCGAGGTCAGCGACACCGGCACCGGCATTCCCGCTGATATCGTCGACAAGATTTTCGAGCCGTTCTTTTCCACCAAGGAAGTCGGCAAGGGAACGGGCCTCGGCCTGTCCACGGTCTACGGCATCGTCAAGCAGACCGGCGGCTTCATCTATGTCGACTCGGTTCAGGGACGCGGCACGACATTCCGGATTTTCCTGCCCCGGCATTTCCCGGAGGTGGAGAAGATTCAGGAGATCGCCGCCGCCGTCAGCGAAGTGGCGGCCGACACCACTGTCAAGCCGCGCGCGCCGGATCTGACCGGGCAGGGCACCATCCTGCTGGTCGAGGACGAAGATGGATTGCGCTCGCTCAATGCACGCGGCCTGCGCTCGCGCGGGTACACCGTCATCGAGGCGGAGAACGGCCTGGATGCGCTGGAAGCGCTGGAGCGCGAAGAAGGCGCGGTCGATCTCGTGGTGTCAGACGTGGTGATGCCGGAAATGGACGGTCCGACCATGCTGACCGAAATGCGCAAGCGGAACCCGGATCTTCGGATCATCTTCGTGTCGGGCTATGCAGAAGATGCCTTCGAGAAGAGCCTGCCGGAAGGCCAGCAATTCAATTTCCTGCCGAAGCCTTTCACGCTGAGCCAGCTTGTCGCAGCGGTGAAGGAAACCATGACGGCTCCGTGATAATTCTGTTGATTCGGTGTGCCCCGCGACTGAGGGCCGCAGGCCATATCGTACCTATCCGCTTCCCTTTCTCG
>JAGVII010000810.1 GCA_020056155.1 Afipia sp. | reverse complement strand
GACGGCCTGATCGACGGTGGTATGCGCGTCCGCGGGGCGCGCCTCCAGCCGATACAGCGCCGCCAGCAGCAGGCCGCGCACGACGGGCTCGGTCAGCGGCTTCTCCATCAGTTGAGCCAACAGGAAGTCGCCCCGGCCGAAACCGCGCAAGGCCCCGTAGGCGAGGTCCATGGCCGCCGGCCGCACGTTGGCGGGCAGCTTCAGCGCCGCCAGCGCGGTGTCGAGATTGCGACCGCCGATGACGGCCGCCACCACTTCAGCGGCGGCGCGTAGCGCGTGAGCGAGCGGAGCAGTGTCGGCGTTCGCGGGGCGATCAGCCATTCGACTTCCTTCTGTTGGGCGGGCCATGATATCTCCCGGCCATCCGGAATACCACGCGTCGCGATCGCCCGTCGGCGGCGAATGTCAGGACGCGGTTGCGAAGCGCTGCCCTGCAACGACGCTGGCGCCGCGCAGAAAATCGGCCGCCGGCAAACGCTTGCCGCCCGGCTTCTGTAGTTCCGTAACGTGCAACGCACCCTCGCCGCATGCAACGACGATGCCGCGCCCATCCACCGCCAGGACGGTACCGGGTGCGCCCGTACCGCTTTCCGGCAGCGCGTGCCACAGCTTGATCGTCGTGCCGTCCAGTGTCGCCGTCGCGCCGGGAAACGGATCGAAGGCGCGAATGCATCGGGCAAGCTCCGCCGCCGGACGACGGAAATCCAGCATGGCCTCGGCTTTGTCGATCTTGTTCGCGTAGGTTACGCCCTCGGTCGGCTGCGGCACGGGCGTCAGACGATCGATGTCGCGCAACGCCTGAACGACCAGGCGCGCACCCAGTGCCTCCAGCTTGTCGTGCAGCGTGGCCGCGGTGTCGCCGTCGGTAATGGGCAGGGATTCCCTCAGCAGGATCGGGCCGGTGTCCAGGCCCGCCTCCATGCGCATGATGGTGACACCGGTCTCGGCATCGCCCGCCTCGATGGCGCGCTGGATGGGCGCCGCGCCGCGCCAGCGCGGCAGCAGCGAAGCGTGGATGTTGAGACAACCCAGCCGGGGAATGTCGAGCACCGCCTGCGGCAGGATCAGCCCGTAGGCGGCGATGACCAGAACATCCGGTGCCGCGGCGATCAGCGGTTGGTGGGTCGCCGGGTCCTTGAGCCGCTCCGGCTGATGCACGGCAATGCCATGCTCGAGCGCCAATTGCTTGACCGGGCTGGCTTGCAGCTTCTGGCCGCGTCCTGCGGGCCGGTCCGGCTGCGTCAACACCAGCGGCACCTCGAAGCCGGCCGCAACGATCGCCGCCAGTGCGGCGCGGGCGAATTCCGGCGTGCCGCCGAATGCGACTTTCACGCGGTTATCCGCGCCTGCTTGGCGAGCTTGTTCTTGATCCGGGTCTGCTTGAGCTGCGATAGGTATTCGACGAACACCTTGCCGACCAGATGATCCATCTCATGCTGGATGCACACGGCCAGCAAGTCCTCGGCTTGCAGTTCGAACGGCTTGCCGTCGAGACCGAGCGCGCGCACCTTGACCTTCTGCGAGCGCTTGACGGTTTCGTAGATGCCGGGCACCGACAAACAACCCTCCTCGCCCTCGCATTCGCCCTCGCGGGCAAGAATCTCGGGGTTGATCAGGGTCAGGAGCTGCGACTTGTCCTCGGAAGCGTCGATGACGATGACTTGCTTGTGCACATCGACCTGGGTCGCGGCCAGGCCTATGCCCGGCGCGGCATACATGGTCTCGGCCATGTCGGCCGCCAGCTTGCGGATCGCATCGTCCACCTTGGCGACGGGCGCCGCCTTCTTGTGGAGTCGCACATCCGGGTAACGCAAAATAGGTAATAAGGCCATAAAAAGTCTGGTGCTATCATTGATGCCTAAAGAATTTGCCGGCAGAATCGTTAAACCTTTAATAGTCTTCCGGCGCCAACAAAGGATTCAGGCCATGCGACGCATTATATCTGCGCTGTTCCTCTCCCTTTCAACCACCTGGGCGATTGCCCAAAGCGCCGCGCCGATCGAACTGGCGCCGAGCGCGCCGGATCGACACGTCGTCGTGAAAGGCGACACACTGTGGGGCATTTCTGCGCAATTCCTCAAGGATCCGTACCGCTGGCCGGAAGTCTGGCGCATGAACGAGGAGCAGGTGCGTAACCCGCACCGCATCTATCCGGGCCAGATCGTCATTCTCGACCGCAATGGCGCGGGCGGCGATCCACAGCTCCGGTTGGGCACACTCCATAAGGCGGAGCCGCACATCTACACCAGCGGCGACCGGGACGCGATTCCCACCATTCCCCAGAACGTCATCGAGCCTTTCCTGTCCCAGCCGCTGGTGATCGAGCAGGGCGAGCTGTCCACGGGTCCGCGCATCGTCGCCATCGAGGAAAACCGGGTCAACGCCGGGGCCGGCAACAGAATTTATGCTGGCGGATTCAGCAAGCCGGTGGCGCCGATGTGGCATGCCTATCGGCCCGGCCCCGTGCTCGCCGACCCCGATACCGGCGAAGTGCTCGGCTACGAGGCGATCTATCTGGGCGATGCCCGCGTGTCCCGCGAAGCGAAGGCCGATGAGGCCACCACGCTGGAAGTCGTCAAAGCAAAGCTTGAGATGAGCCGGGGCGACAGCCTCAAGGTCGCCGACAAGCCCGAGGTGATGAATTACATCCCGCGCGCGCCGAAGGCCGAGATCAAGGGCAAGGTCGTCGGCATCTACGGCGGCGTGGGCGAAGCGGGCAAGTATTCGATCGTCTCCATATCCCGTGGCAAGCGGGATGGCCTTGAACACGGCCATGTGCTGGCCCTTTACCGCACCGGCGAGACCGTCACCAACCGCTTTGAGGATGGCAAGCAGTCGATCCGTCTGCCGGACGAACGTTTCGGCCTGCTGTTCGTGTTCCGCGTCTTCGAAAAGGTGTCCTACGCACTGGTGATGGAAAGCTCGCGTCCGATCTATCCGCGCGACACCGTCCAGACACCCTAGTCGCCTCTGGCGTGGCCGCTGACGTAGCGCTGCGCCACTG
>JAGVII010000344.1 GCA_020056155.1 Afipia sp. | reverse complement strand
GGGCGCTCCAGCGCGCGCGAGACCGCGGCGCGGGTCGCGGCCGGTGCCGTCGCGCGCAAGATCATGCCCGACGTGAAGGTGCGCGGCGCGCTGGTGCAAATGGGTCCGCACAAGATCGACCGCGCGGCGTGGGACTGGGACGAGGTCGGCCGCAATCCGTTCTTCTGTCCGGACAAGGCCAAGGCCGAATTCTTCGCCGAGTATCTCGACGACATCCGCAAGCGCGGCTCGTCGATCGGTGCCGTGATCGAGGTTGTCGCCGAAGGCGTTCCGGCCGGATTGGGTGCGCCGATCTACGGCAAGCTCGACAGCGATCTCGCGATGGCGATGATGAGCATCAATGCGGTGAAGGGCGTCGAGATCGGCGCGGGTTTTGGCGCGGCCGAACTGCACGGCGAGGAAAACGCCGACGAGATGCGCATGGGCAACAACGGCCCGGTGTTCCTCTCCAACCACGCCGGCGGCATTCTCGGCGGCATCTCGACCGGACAGCCGGTGGTGGCGCGCTTCGCGGTGAAGCCGACATCGTCGATCCTGACGCCACGGCGCACCATCGATAAATCCGGCGCGGACACCGACATCATGACCAAGGGCCGCCATGATCCCTGCGTCGGCATTCGCGCGGTTCCGGTCGGCGAGGCGATGATGGCCTGCGTCATCGCCGATCATTTGCTGCGCCATCGCGGGCAGGTCGGCGGCTAACATCTTCTGCGGACGATCTTCCGGTTTTCGCGGCTTGTGGCTGCGAACGAATTCGGCCGGGCCGCGGAAACAACCCCGATCTGCGGCGTTGGTGTCCTGACCAGTATGTTGTCGGCGATCCTGACAGGGGATGGCCGCGATGCGCCGCCTGTGGCGCGAGGCTTGCCGGACATGGGTCATGGATACGCATGCCGCCTCAAGCAGGATGCCGTTTTCAGTGCAGATCGTCACGCGCGACGACCTGAAATCCTGCGCCGTCTGGCAGTCGATGTTCGCCCGCGAGCGGAAGGATCATCGCTATTACGAGATTGTTGAGGACGCGCTCAGGGACAGGTTCGAATACCGGTATTTCGCCATTGTCGATGACACCGGAAAAATACGGGCGATCCAGCCGTTCTTTCTGGTCGATCAGGACATTCTGGAAGGCGTAAAATCGGAACGGGTGCGCTGGGTCTCGCTCATCCGCCGGATCAGCCCGCGGTTTCTCAAATTGCGAACCCTGATGGTCGGTTGCTCCGCCGGCGAAGGGCATCTTTCCCACGCGGACGACTTGCCGGCCGTTGTTGCAGCGGAATCGCTGTCGCGGGCGATTGTCAAACATGCGCGGGCGCTCGGCGCGGATCTCATCGTTCTGAAGGAGTTTCCGGCGCGGTACCGTGACGCGCTCGAATGTTTCGTGACGGCTGGATTTGTCCGCGTTCCGAGCATGCCGATGACCAAGCTCAATGTCGATTATGACAGCTTCGAATCTTACGTCTCGACGGCCATGAGCGGTAACGCACGCCGTCACTTCCGCAAGAATCTCAGGGCAACGGCAGGCGAGGGCATCCGCATGAGCGTCACCGACGATATCTCGGCTCAGCTTGACGAGATTTATCCGCTCTATCTGCAGGTGTACGAACGCTCAAAACTTCGCTTCGAGAAACTGACCAGGGATTATTTCCGCCTGTTGAGCGCGCGCATGAAAGACAAGGTCCGTTTCCTGCTCTGGCACAGGGGCAACAGGCTGGCTGCGTTCGGCATGTTCATGGTCCAGGAGGACCAGCTGTTCTCCGAATATCTCGGCTTCGACTATGCCGTCGCGCTCGATCTGCACCTCTATCACTACGTGATCCGGGACATGACGACCTGGGCGATCGCGCGCGGATTTAAATGGATCCGCAGCAGCGGCCTCAACTACGATCCGAAGCTGCGGTACGGACACCGGCTCGACCCGCTCGATCTCTACGTGCGCCACGTCTCGCCGATGGTGAATCCCGTCATGAAAGTGGCCCTGCCGTGGCTGCAGCCGGTGCGTTATGACGCCACGCTGAAGAAGTTCCCGAACTATGGCGATTTGTGGTGAGCGCGGGCCGTCATCGATCTTGACCAGGCCCGGTCTGCCGTCGCAAAACGAGAGCATGCAGGCTGTAAACCTTCAAGACGTCACGGACTGGCTCCTCAACGGAGCCCAGTCGGCAAGGCGCGTCGATGAGTTCGTGACCGAGACGTGCGAACGCATGATTGATGGCGGACTGCCGTTGTCGCGGGTCGGCGTGTTCGTCACCATGCTTCATCCCAACTTGGTCGGCCGCAATTTCATCTGGCGGCGCGGCTCCGGCGTGACCATGGGCAGCATGGCCTACGGGTCCGAGGAGACCGACGACTATCTCTCGAGCCCGCTTGCCACCGTGTTCGAGCATGGGCTGGAGGTGCGGCGGCGGTTGTTGGACGAGGATGTCGGCAACTCGCCGTTTCTGGCTGAAATGCGTACCAGCGGTGCGACCGATTACATCGCGCTTCCGCTTCGCATGTCGGACGGCGACATTCATGCGTCGAGCTGGATAACGGAACATCCCGACGGGTTCAGCGAGGGGCAACTCGACGGCCTGAGATCGCTGCTGCCGGTTCTCACGCGCATGATCGAGATCTGGCTGCTGCGGCGAATGGCGGCCGGGCTGCTCGACAATTATGTCGGAGCCCGCGCCGGGGCGCGGATTCTCGCCGGGCAAATCCGGCGAGGCCATACGGAGTCGATGTATGCGGCGATCTGGCTGTCGGACCTGCGCGGCTTCACGCCGCTGTCGGACCGGCTGTCGTCCGAAGCCATGGTCGATGTGCTCAACACCTATTTCGATTGTCAGGTCCCGGCGATCCTGGATCATGGCGGCGAGGTCCTGAAATTCATGGGCGACGGCCTGCTCGCGGTGTTTCCCATCACCGACAAGGAAGGCGACACCGCAACGGTCTGCCGGCGCGCGCTGGAGGCTGCGCGCGCGTGCCGCGTCAGCGTGGCGGCGATGAGTTATGCCTATGAGCGCGAAACGCTCGGCAACTTCCGGTTCGGGCTGGCGCTGCATGTGGGCAAGGTGCTGTACGGCAATATCGGCGGCGGCGACCGGCTCGATTTCACCTGCATCGGTCCGGCGGTGAATCTGGCCGCCCGTATCGAGAAGATCGCCGGACGTCTCAACCGCACGGTGCTGGCGTCCACCGAATTCGCCAGTCATGTCGATGGCGGCTGGACCGACCTCGGCCTGTTTTCGGTGGCGGGATTTTCCGCCGCCGAGCGTGTGTATGGCCTGGCCGACGAGACGCCTGCCACGAATGGTGCGCCGTCGCCGGCCAGCGCGGGCTAGCGCCCCGGCGAGAACCGCGTCGCGTTCCCTGGCTGCGCGCGAGCGGGATGCTCCCCTGAGCCCGGCGGCATTGACCTGCCGGTCGAGGCAGGTAAAACGCCAGACTGATCCCTCCGACCGCATGCAAAGCCCAGCAATGGCGCCTCCCGGACGTTATCTCGAAGCCCCTCAACGATTGCGGGCGTTCGTCCGGGCATTCGAATCCAGCCTGATCCTGATCGCCGCGATCATCGGTGCGATGTCGGGCCTGTTCGTGGCCGCCATGAGCGCGGGAGTGGAGATTCTCCACGTCGTGTTTTTCGACATTCCCATGGGCGCCCGGCTGTCCGGCCAGTCCTCGATCGATCCGGTGCGCGCCATCGCGGTGCCGACGGCGGGGGGATTGGTGCTCGGCCTCGTGTTGCTGGTTCTGCTGCGCTGGCGGCCGAACCGGGAAATCGATCCCATCGAGGCCAACGCGCTGCACGGCGGCTACATGTCGTTTCGGGGCAGCGTCATCGTCGCCTTGCAAACGATATGGTCGAGCGGTGTCGGCGGTTCGGTCGGGCTCGAGGCCGGTTACACCCAGCTTGCCAGCGGCGTGGCCTCATCGGTCGGCCGGGCGTTTCATCTGCGCCGCGCCGACCAGCGCATCATCGTCGGGAGCGGCGCGGCGGCGGCCATCGCCGGTGCTTTCGGCGCGCCGCTGGCGGGCGCCTTTTATGCCTTCGAACTGGTGCTCGGCGGCTACGCCCCCGCAAGCCTTGCGCCGATCGGCGTTGCGGCCGTCACCGGCTACGCCGTCACCCATGCTTTCGCGCCGCTTTCGCTGGGGCTTGTCGTGCGGGAGGTCGCCGAGGTCACGAGCACCGACCTTGCCATTGCCGCGCTGATCGGCCTGCTCGCCGCCCTGACGGGTATCGCGATCATGCGCGGCGTCGCTTTCTGGGATCATGCGCTGGCGAAGCTCCGGCTGTGGACGCCGCTGCGTCCCGCGCTCGGCGGCCTGATCGTCGGATTGCTCGCGCTGATCACCCCGCAGGTGATGGCCTCCGGTCATGGCGCGCTGCATCTCAATAATGCCGCCGTGATGCCCATCGCAGTGATGGCGACTGTTTTTGCGCTGAAGGCGCTGGCTTCGATCGTCTCGCTCGGGTCTGGATTCCGCGGCGGACTTTTCTTCGCATCGCTGCTGCTCGGGTCTCTCGGAGGTCATCTGTTCGCCGCTGGCCTCTCGGCCCTGCTGCCAGGTCTCGACCTCGATCCGGCGGTGTACGCGGTCATCGGCATGAGTGCGCTCTCCGCTTCGGTGATCGGCGGGCCGCTGACGATGTCGTTTATCGCGCTCGAAGCGACCGGCAATCTCTGGCTGACGACCGCGGTTTTGATCGCGGTCATCGTCTCGATGCAGGTGACGCGCGAATTGTTCGGCTACTCCTTCGCGACATGGCGCTTTCACCTGCGCGGCGAAACCATTCGCAGTGCCGCGGACGTCGGCTGGATCAGGGACCTGACCGTCGAAAAGATGATGCGGCGGGACATTGCGACGGTGAATGTCGATCTGCCGATCGCCGGCTTTCGCGAGATATTTCCCCTCGGCTCGAAAACGCAGGTGATCGGGGTCGATGCCGGTGAAAAGTATGCCGGTGTCGTGTTCGTGGCCGAAGCCTACGGATTGACGGACAATGACGACGCGCGCGTCCGGGACATCCTGCACTATCGGGATGCGACGCTCACCCCCGGCATGAACATCAAGGAGGCGGTGGCGGCCTTCGATTCGGCCGAAGCGGAATCGCTGGCGGTCGTTCAGTCGCCGGACAGTGGCCGCGTCGTCGGGATTCTGACGGAAGCCCATGCGCTGCGGCGCTATGCGGAAGAATCGGACAAGCATCGCCGCGATTCCATCGGCGAGATCTGATAACGTCTTTGCCATGACGGCATGCCGTCAAACAAAAACGGCGGCTGAGCCAGCCGCCGTTCCCGTATGGTGACCGGTACGCGCCTCAGGCGGCGCGCACGTTGGTGAGGAATTTCTCGACTTCGATCTTGAGGCGGTTGCTGTCGGTGGACAGCATCTGCGCGGCGGAGAGAACCTGGCCGGAAGCCGCGCCGGTTTCGCCCGCGCCGCGGCTGACGTCGGTAATGCTGGTGGCGACCTCGCCGCTGAGCGAGGCGGCCTGCTGCACATTGCGCGAGATTTCCTGCGTCGCCGCGCCCTGTTCTTCGACCGCAGCGGCGATGGTCGAGGAGATTTCCGAGATCAGCGTGATGGTCTTGCTGATTTCCTTGATGGTCGAGACCGATTCCTGCGTCGCGGTCTGCATGCCCGCGACCTGGGCGCTGATCTCATCGGTGGCCTTGGCGGTCTGCGCCGCGAGGGCCTTCACTTCCGACGCAACCACCGCGAAGCCACGTCCGGCGTCGCCGGCGCGCGCCGCCTCGATGGTGGCGTTGAGCGCCAGCAGGTTGGTCTGCTCGGCAACCGCCGTGATCAGCTTGACCACGTCGCCGATGCGGGCGGCGGCCTGCGACAGTTCGGTGATGCTGGTATCCGTCTTCTGGGCCTGGCGCACGGCCTCGGAGGCGATGCGGCTGGACTCCTGGACCTGACGGCCGATCTCGCCGACGGAGGAGGTGATTTCCTCGGTGGCGACGGCGACCGACTGCACGTTGCTGGAGACTTCCTGCGAGGCGGCGGCGGCTTCACCCGAGGTCTTGCCGGTGATTTCGGCGGTGGAGGTCAGCGTGTTCGCGGCGGCTTCCAGTTCGGTGGAGGACGACGACAGCGAGCCGACCAGTTCGCCGATCAGCTTTTCGAAGTCGCGGGTGATGCCGTCGACCCGCTGGCCGCGCGCGATCTTGGCATCGGCGTCGGCGGCGGCGGCTTCATCGGCGGCCTTCTTGGCGATCAGGGCTTCCTTGAACACCTGCAGCGTGTCGGCCATGGTTCCGATTTCGGTCTTCTCGCCCTGATGCAGTACCTCGGCGGAGAGATCGCCTTCGCCGAGCGCCTTCATCGGCGTCACGATCGAGGCAATGCCCTTTGTCACGTCGCGGATCAGATAGAATCCGGCGACAAGACCGAGGACGATGGCAAGGCCGAGCGCGATCACCACCATCTTGAAGGCGGCGTTGTAGCTGTCGGTGGCGGCCCGGCCGGCGCCGTCGGCGCCCGCGTTGTTCAGATCGACGCCTTTCTTCAGGATGCCGTCGGCCTTGATCCCGATCAGGTTGACGGTCATCGTATTCAGGTCATGCGCTTCGCGCGGATAGGCGCCGGCGGCCTTGCGCGACAGGGCCATCACCTCCTGGGTGCCCTTGCGGTAGCTGTCCCACACCTGCACCCACTCATTGTAAATCGCGCGCTCTTCCGGCGACGTGATCATCGCCTCATAGGCCCGACGGAGCTTGGTGTTGCTCTCGATCACCAGGTCCAGCGTCTTTTCCTGCGCCTGCTTCTCTTCGAGGAGTTCCGACAGCATGTGCTCGCGGATCACGTTGCGGTAGGTGATGACACCGGCGCGCAGATCGCCGAGCACGCGAACGCTGGGCAGCCAGTTCTTCTGGATTTCGGAGGCGCTGGCGTTGATGTGCTGCATCTGCCTGACGGCAAGCAGTCCCATGGCCGTCATGGCGATGAGCAGAAAGGCGATAACGGCAGTGAGCTTGGCGCGAATGGACATCCTGGAGAGCATGGCGGGTCCTGAGTCTTTCTGACCAGTTTTGACTGATGGATGGATCGGCAGGGTGGGCGACGTGCCGGAATGGCGGTGATCGATCGAACGCCGGTCCGCTTCGGCGGTCCGGATTCGCTCATTCTTAACTTCGTTGCGTGAAGTGAAATGTTCGTAAAGGTGTTCCGCCGCCGGAGGCGGAAAGCGCGTTTCGCGTGCGGCGTTTGCGCCGATGCCGGATGCGCTGAACGCATGAGTCGCTGTTCGCGTCCTTCATGCAAAAAGCCGGCGGTGCTTTCGCGCCGCCGGCTTTCAGAATGTGTTCGCCAGGCGAATCGCGTCAGGCGGCGCGGATCGTCGAGAGGAAGTTGCGCACTTCCATCTGCAGGTGGTTGCTTTCCTTCGACAGCGACTGCGCGGCGGAGAGCACCTGCGCGGAAGCCGCGCCGGTCTCGCCGTTGCTGCGGTCCACATCGGTGATGTTGGTCGCGACGCGCATGCTGAGTTCGGCGGCTTGCTGCACATTGCGCGCGATTTCCTGCGTGGCCGCGCCCTGTTCCTCGACCGCCGCCGCGATGGTCGATGAGATTTCCGACATCAGGTTGATGGTGGAGCTGATCTCCTTGATCGTGACCACGGAATCGCCGGTGGCGATCTGCATGTCGGAGATCTGCGCGGTGATCTCGTCGGTCGCCTTCGCGGTCTGCGCGGCGAGCGCCTTCACTTCGGAGGCGACCACGGCGAAGCCACGGCCGGCCTCGCCGGCACGTGCGGCCTCGATGGTTGCATTGAGCGCGAGCAGGTTGGTCTGGTCGGCGATGGCGGTGATGAGCTTCACCACATCGCCGATGCGGTTGGCGGCCTGCGACAGCACCGCGATGCTGGTGTCGGTTTTCTCGGCCTGCTGGACGGCGACCTGGGCGACGCGGCTGGATTCGAGCACCTGACGGCCGATTTCCTTGACCGAGGAGGTGATTTCCTCGGTGGCGGTGGCGGTGGACTGGATGCTTTCCGAGACGTCGTGCGATGCGTTCGCAGCCGCGCTGGAGAGCTGCCGGGTGTTGTCGGCGGCATTTGTCAGCGTGCTGGCGGTGGCTTCCATTTCGGTGGAGGCCGACGAGAGCGAACTGATCAATTCGCCGATCATGCCCTCGAAGCTGCCGGTGGCCTGGTCCAGCATTTCGGCGCGGCGCATCTTGACGGCGGCGTCGGCGGCGGCGGCCTCGTCCGCGGCCTTCTTGGCGATCATGGCGTCCTTGAACACCTGCACGGTGTCGGCGATCTGGCCGATCTCTGTGCTTTCACCCTGATGTGGAACCTGCGTGGTGAGATCGCCGGTGGCCAATGCGCGCATCGGGGTCAGGACCGAGCCGATTCCGCGAGCGACGTCGCGGACGATCAGGACGGCGGCGCAAAGTCCCGCCAGCACCATGGCGATCAAGGCCGTCAGCACAACACGGAACGCCATCTCGTAATCGTTTTCAGCCTTCAGGCCGGAAGCCATGGCGCCCTTGTCGTTCATCTGAACGATCTTCGCCAGCACCGCATCCATGCTGCGGCCGGCAACGGTGGCGCGCTGGGCATTGACGGCCCGAGCCTGCGCGACCTCGCGCTTGCGGGCATGGGCGATGACCTCGTCGGCGGCTTCGCGGAAGGTCTTCCAGGTCGCCGATAGTTCCTTGTACAGGGCGGCTTCCTGCGGCGAGGAAATCAACGGCTCATAGGCCTTGTTGGCGGTGTCGTAGTCCTTGGCGCGGGCATCGAGATTGCGCTGGATGTCGGCCATGAATTTTTCGTCCGGCTCGGTCAGGTAGTCGCGCAGCACCGCCCGGTAGCGCGCCGACTGGGTGCGCAACTCACCGACAAGGCGGATGCTCGGCAGCCAGCTCGTTTTGATGTCCTGGGCGGAGGCGTTGATGGCCCGCATTTCCACGATGGCGAAGACACCCATGGCGGTGAGGGCCACGAGCAGGATGGAGACGAGGGCGACAAGCTTGGTCTGAATGGAGAGCCGGGAGAGCATTGAAACGGTCCTTTTAGGGTCTTTCTGACCCGCTCAAGAAAATACGAACCCAAACGCTGCCGCTTGCCGTCGAAATGATTTCGACGCCTGGGAAGGCTTGGCGGTGTTGGCAATTTCCAGTCGGTGCCCCGTCTTCGATGAGGAGCATCCGCGACCCAATCGTAAATAAATTCCGTGAAATGTTGGTAAATGCTTCCAGACCGGGCAACCGGCCCGAAAAAGGGCGCGAATCGGGATTGCTGTGCACTGAAAGGGGCGGCTCCGGTTTTGGCTTTCCGGTTTGGACGGACCGTGCCACCATCCAGATCTGAACGATGGGAGGTCCGCCATGCGCTGGTGTGTCTCGATCGGAGCGGTGCTTGTCGCGGGAGCGATCATCGGCGGGGATGTTGCTGGCCTCGCGGCACCGGCTGCGCCGCCCTCAACCGCGCAGGCCGCGGATGAAGCCAAGCGGGTCGATGTCGAACTGATCCTTGCGGTTGACGTCTCCTATTCCATGGACATGGACGAATTGGCGCTCCAGCGCGAAGGCTATGCGCTCGCGGTTACATCGAAAGAGTTTTTGCAGGCGCTGAAGACCGGGCCGACCGGCAAGGTCGCGGTGATCTATTTCGAATGGGCGGCGGCGAACGACCAGAAGATCGTGGTGCCGTGGCGCATGATCGATGGCCCGGAATCGGCCGGTGCGCTGGCTGCGGAAATTCTGAGTGCCCCGCTGCGCCGCGCCTCGCGGACCTCGATCTCGGGCGCGATCAATTTCGCCATGCCGCTGTTCGAG
>JAGVII010000388.1 GCA_020056155.1 Afipia sp. | reverse complement strand
GTCGTATCCCGGCGCGTCGCCGGATCTGATGCAGGGCTTCATCACGCAGCCGATCGAGCAGGCCGTCGCGTCGGCGGAAGGCGTCGATTACATCACGTCGTCCTCTGTGCAGGGCTTGAGCACGATCACGGTCTACGTCAAGCTCAACGTCGACCCGAATTCGGCGCTGACCGAAGTCAGCTCAAAGGTGAGTTCGGTCAGGTATCTGATTCCGAGGGAATCCAACGATCCCGTCATCACCAAATCGACCGGCCAGACCACGGCGGTGATGTATCTCGGCTTCGCCAGCGACGAACTGAGCGGACCGCAGATTTCCGATTATCTCGCACGCGTCGTTCAGCCGATTCTGGCGACGGTCGATGGCGTGGCTTCGGCCGATATTCTCGGCGCGCAAACGCTGGCGACCCGCATCTGGCTCGATCCGGCGCGTATGGCCGGCCGCAATGTGTCGCCGGAGGATGTTTCGGCAGCCATCAGGGCCAACAACTTCCAGGCGGCGGCCGGTCAAACCAAAGGGTATTTCATCGTCTCCAACGTGACGACCAATACCGACCTGACCAGTATCGACCAGTTCAAGCGCATGACCGTGAAGGCCAAGGATGGCGGCTTCGTCAGGCTTGAGGACATCGCGACCGTCGAACTCGGCGCGCAGAGCACGGATTCCAGCGTGTCGCTCAGCGGCCAGCAGGCCATCTTCATCGGCGTGCAGTCGACGCCGCAGGGCAACCCGCTGAACATCGTGAGCGGCGTGCGCGCGCTGTTCCCCGAAATCGAGCGCAATCTGCCGCCGTCGCTGAAAATGCGGGTGGCTTACGATTCGACCAAGTTCATCCAGTCATCGATCGACGAGGTGCGTAACACCCTGCTCGAGGCGGTCGTCATTGTGGTCGTCGTGATTTTCTTGTTTCTGGCCTCATTGCGCTCGGTCATCATTCCGGTTGTCACTATTCCGCTGTCGCTGGTCGGCGCCTGTATCCTCATGCTGGCGATGGGCTTCACGCTCAACCTGCTGACGCTATTGGCGATGGTGCTCGCCATCGGACTTGTGGTCGACGACGCGATCGTTGTGGTGGAAAACATCCATCGGCATCTGGAGGAGGGCAAGTCGCCCGTTGAAGCCTCTCTGATAGGTGCGCGAGAAATCGTCGGCCCGGTCATCTCCATGACCATTACGCTCGCTGCGGTGTATGCTCCGATTGGGTTCCTCGGCGGTCTGACCGGTGCATTGTTCCGTGAGTTCGCGTTTACGCTCGCGGGTTCCGTAATCATTTCGGGCATCGTTGCTTTGACGTTGTCGCCGATGATGTGCTCGGTGCTGCTCAAGAGCGGTACCGATCACGGCCGGTTCGCCAAGATCGTCGACAACGTGTTCGGCAAGGTCACCCGCTGGTACGGGCGCAAGCTCGATCGCTCGCTGGACTACCGCCCGATCACTGCACTGTTCTGCGCGACCATCCTTTTTCTTGTCGGCTTCATGTACATGAACACCAGCAGCGAACTCGCGCCGGAAGAAGACCAGGGCATCATCTTCTCGGTGACCAAGGCGCCGCAATACGCCAACATCGACTACAGCAACTATTACGGAACCAAGCTCGACAAGGCTTTCGGAAGCTTCCCGGAAACCGATCTGCGCTTCATCATCAACGGCACCAGCGGACCTGCCAACGGTATCGCCGGCATGATCCTGAAGCCGTGGGATGAGCGCAAGCGATCCTCGCTTGAACTGAAGCCACTGGTTCAGGGCAAGCTGAGCGAGATCGAGGGCGTCAATGCGTTCGCGTTCAACCTGCCGCCGTTGCCGGGCGGACCGGGCGGCTTGCCGGTCCAGATGGTGATCAGCACCACGAGCGGGTTCCAGGCGGTCTTCGAGCAGATGGAAAAGCTGAAGAAGGCGGCGCGCGAGAGCGGCCTGTTCATCGTGGCCGACAGCGATCTGGCGTTCAACCAGCCGGTGGTGCGCGTCAATATCGACCGGTCGAAAGCCAATGATCTCGGAATCAACATGGCGGCGGTCGGCACCACGCTGTCGACGCTGCTTGGCGGCAACTACGTCAACCGGTTCAACCTCGAAGGGCGTTCCTATCAGGTGATTCCGCAGGTGCCGCGTAGTCTTCGGCTTTCGCCTGAATCGCTGGATAAGTATTACGTCGCAACGAATACCGGTCGGCAGGTGCCGCTTTCGACCATCGTCAGCGTCGAAACGAAGACCAATCCGAACGCGCTGACGCATTTCAACCAGTTGAACTCGGCAACCTTCCAGGCGGTGCCGATGCCGGGGGTCACGGTCGGCAAGGCCGTTGAGTTCCTCGAAGAGCAGGCCAAGCAGCTGCCTGCGGGCTTCAGCCGCGATTTTCTCGCGGACTCGCGGCAGTACGTGCAGGAAGGAAATCAGCTTGCCGTCACTTTCGTGTTCGCGCTGATCATCATCTTCCTGGTGCTGGCCGCGCAGTTCGAAAGTCTTCGCGATCCGCTGGTCATCCTGATCTCGGTGCCGATGGCGATCTCGGGTGCATTGATTCCGCTCTACTTTGGTCTTGCGACAATCAATATCTACACGCAGGTCGGTCTGGTGACGCTGATCGGACTGATCAGCAAGCACGGCATCCTGATGGTCGAGTTCGCCAATGAGCTTCAGTTGAAGGAAGGTCTCGATCGCAGAACCGCGATCGAGCACGCCGCGCGGGTCCGGCTGCGGCCGATCCTGATGACCACCGCGGCGATGGTCGCGGGCCTGCTCCCGTTGCTCACGGCGAGCGGCGCGGGTGCCGCCAGCCGCTTCTCCATCGGCCTGGTCGTCGTGGCCGGCATGACGATCGGCACGCTGTTCACGCTGTTCGTGCTGCCTGCGGTCTACACCATGATTGCAACCGACCACAGGGCCGCAGCGGACTCCGAGCGCGCCAAGGACATCGAGAAGTACGAACTCAGCCTGACCTGACGCTGATATGAATGCCGCGGCGATTGTACGCTCCCTTCGCGGGAGTGTATGATCGCCGTAACCATGTTGACCGTTCGCAACCTCGCCAAATCCTATTCCACGTCGGAGGAGCAGCTTGCGGTTTTGCGAGGTGTCGATCTTACGCTGGCCGCAGGAGAAAGCGTGGCGCTCACCGGTGAGTCCGGCAGCGGCAAGAGTACGCTTCTTCATCTGATCGCAGGCCTCGACAGGGCGGACAGCGGCGAAGTCTGGCTCGACGGTGCGCTGGTATCCGATCTCTCCGACGGCGACCGGGCGGCCATGCGGCGCGACCGGCTAGGTCTCGTGTTTCAGCAGTTCAACCTGATCCCCAGTCTTCAGGTAGGCGACAATCTTGCGTTTCAGGCGCGTATCGCGGGACGTCACGATCCTGCGTGGCAGGACGAACTGGTGCAGCGCCTTGGATTGAGCGCGCTGCTCGACCGCTATCCCGAGCAACTCTCCGGCGGCCAGCAGCAACGGGTCGCGATCGGGCGCGCGCTGGCGATCAAGCCGCTGGTGCTGTTGGCCGACGAACCGACGGGAAATCTCGACGAGAAAACCGCCGACGATGTGCTGGCGCTGGCGCGCGATCTGGTGGCGCGGACCGGCTGCGGATTTCTCATGGTGACGCACAGCGAGCGGCTCGCGGCGATGCTCGACCGGAGAGTCCATCTTACGGCGGGGCGGATCACATGATGCGCCCGCTGTGGATTCTCGTGGGTTTGTTGAGCCACTGGAAACGGCACCGGATGCAACTGGCCACCTTGCTGGTCGGATTGATTTCAGCCACCGCTCTGTGGAGCGGGGTGCAGGCGCTCAATCAACAGGCGCGCAGCAGCTACGACCGCGCGGCGGCGACATTCGGCGGCGGCAACACCGCGATGCTGGTCGGGCGCGATAGCCCATCGTTTTCGCAGCAGCTCTTTGTCGATTTGCGCCGCGCCAACTGGCCGGTGTCGCCGGTTGTCGAGGGCCGCGTGCTGATCGGCGGCCGGTCGTTCAGGCTGCTCGGCATCGAGCCCGTCTCGTTGCCTCCGGGCGCAGGCTCGGCACCCGATATCGGACAGGCGAGTTTACAGACCTTTCTCCTGCCACCGGGGCAGACGCTGCTGGCGCCGGAGACATTATCCGACCTGAAGTTATCGGAAGGCGCCTCTCCGGCGATCGGCGGCGGGACAAAGCTGCCACCGCTGGCTGTTCAGGACAATCTCGCGCCGGGCGTGTTGGTGGTCGACGTTGGCGTCGCGCAGCGTCTTCTCAAAATGCCGAATCAGATATCACGGCTTCTGGTCGGCGAGCAGAGTAGCGGCATGCGTCCGCCCCTTGAACAGGTCGTCGGCGACAAGCTGCGATTGACGGAAGCAGGCGCGCCGAGCGATCTCGAACGCCTCACCAGCAGCTTTCACCTGAACCTCACGGCATTCGGCCTGCTGTCGTTCGTGGTCGGTCTCTTTATCGTCCACTCGGCGATCGGGCTTGCGTTCGAGCAGCGGCTGCCGATGTTGCGGACCATGCGCGCCTGCGGCGTGTCGGCGCGGGCGCTCACCGTTGTTCTGGTGCTCGAACTGGTGTCGCTGGCGATTGTGTCCGGCATTGTCGGTTTGATCTGCGGTTACGTCGTCGCTGCGTTCCTGCTGCCCGATGTCGCCGCGAGCCTGCGCGGGCTCTATGGTGCACAGGTTCCGGAGCAACTGACGTTGAAAGCAGGCTGGTGGTTGTCCGGCCTCGGCATGAGTATCCTCGGTGCGCTGCTGGCGGCGGCAGCGGGACTTTATCGCGTCTATCGTCTTCCCGTTCTAGCTGCGGCCCAGCCTTATGCATGGCAACAATCTCAACAGCGATGGTTGCGGCGGCAGGGTCTGCTTGCGCTCGCTGTCCTGCTTGTCGCTGCGGGATGTTTCATGCTCGGCGATTCCCTTGCATCGGGATTTCTGGTGCTGGCTGGAATAATGCTGGCTGCGGCGCTGGCATTGCCGGTGATCCTCGGCGCGGTGCTGAATTTCGGACAACGCGGCGCGGTGCGGCCTCTTGTGAAATGGTTCTGGGCCGATAGCCGGCAGCAGTTGCCGGGATTGTCGCTGGCGCTGATGGCGCTGTTGCTTGCGCTGGCGGTGAATGTCGGGGTCGGCACCATGGTGCAGAGTTTTTCGCGCACGTTCACCAACTGGCTCAATGACCGGCTTGCCTCGGAGGTTTACCTGAATGCAACCAGCGATGCGCAGGCAGCGGAGATCGTGATGTGGCTGCGGCAGCGGCCTGAAGTGGAGGCCATCCTGCCGGCGTGGCGCACCGACGTGACGC
>JAGVII010000450.1 GCA_020056155.1 Afipia sp. | reverse complement strand
CGTAGCGCGGCATCGAGACCTGCATCATCTCGACCGCGCAGCATGCGAGGCCGAAGGTCATCCACATCAGCGAGCCGGTGCGCGCCCAGGTGATCAGATCGTCGGTTGCGGCAACGAAGAAGCCCTTGTCGGACAGTTCGCTGTTGATCTCGAGAAAATACCTGTCGTCCGCGCCGACCGGCAGACCGGTGCGCGGATCGAGAATGCCCGTCGCGGCCTGCGAGACTGCCGGCTGCATGATCGAGGGCGCCGTGTTCGGGCTCAATCCCATTCCAGCGCTCCCTTCTTCCACTCGTAGGCAAACCCGATGGTCAGCACGCCGAGAAACACCATCATCGACCAGAACCCGGCGAGGCCGAGTTTGCCGAACGCCACCGCCCACGGAAACAGGAAGGCGACTTCCAGATCGAAGATGATGAACAGAATAGCGACGAGGTAGAACCGGACGTCGAATTTCATGCGCGCATCATCGAACGCATTGAAGCCGCATTCGTAGGCCGAAAGCTTTTCCGGATCGGGCTGCTGGTAGGCGACGATGAAGGGCGCAACCAGCAGTGCGAGACCGATCACGGTCGCGACTCCGATAAACACCACAAGTGGCAGATAGTTCTGCAGAATTCCGCCCATCGGCGACCCTTATGCTGTCGGCTTTGTTCCGGAGATTCGCGGAACATTGGAATGGTTCTGAGGGATAGCGCAGCGCAACACGCAGGGCAAGACAAGCTATTTTTATTGCTCAGGTTCTTCGCCATTTCGGCATGGGCCCATGCAGCCCGCGCGCAGGACGCGCTCCGTCTCGTTCGCTGCGAGGACTTCCGGGCCTCTGGAACTAAAGGCTAAGAAGCACGCAGTCCGGTCCTAAAAATCAACGGAAAACTGGACCGGGCGAGCCGATGCCGTCAGCCCAGAACCCGCGCGATTTCCTTGCCGCATGCAACCGTGTCGGCCTTGCCGCCGAGATCCCTCGTTCGCAGTTTTTCGTCGGCCAGAACGGTCTCGATGGCCGTCACAATCGCCTTGCCGGCTTCCGGCTCTCCGAGATGATCCAGCATCATTGCCGCCGACCAGATCTGGCCCACGGGATTGGCGATCCCCTGCCCGGCGATATCCGGCGCGGACCCATGTACCGGCTCGAACAGCGAGGGAAACTTGCGCTCCGGATTGAGGCTTCCCGAGGGGGCAATGCCGATGGTGCCGGTGCAGGCCGGGCCAAGGTCGGACAGGATGTCCCCGAACAGGTTCGAGCCGACCACGACATCGAACCAGTCCGGATGCAGGACGAAGTTCGCGGCCAGAATATCAATATGATACTTGTCCCACTTCAGGCCGGGATAGTTCTTGGCCATTTCCTCGACCCGCTCGTCCCAGTAGGGCATCGTGATCGAGATTCCGTTCGACTTGGTGGCGGATGTCAGGTGCTTCTTCGGGCGGCTTTGCGCGAGATCAAAGGCGAACTTCAGAATCCGGTCGACGCCGGTGCGCGACATGACGGTTTCCTGAAGCACCACCTCACGGTCGGTATTGGGGAACATACGGCCGCCGATCGACGAGTATTCGCCCTCGGTGTTCTCGCGCACGACGAAAAAGTCGATATCGCCGGGCTTGCGCCCTGCCAGCGGTGACGTCACGCCGGGCATGAGGCGCACCGGGCGCAGGTTCACGTACTGGTCGAACTCCCGGCGAAACTGAATCAGCGATCCCCACAGCGAAATATGGTCCGGGAGAATCGCCGGCATGCCCACCGCGCCGAAGAAGATCGCGTCGTGGCTGCCGATCTGGGCTTTCCAGTCGTCCGGCATCATCTTGCCATGCTTCTGGTGGTAGTCGCAGGACGCAAAGTCGAAGCTGTCGAGATGCAGTTCAAAATTGAACTTCTTGGCTGCCGCTTCCAGCACCCGCAGCCCCTCCGGCACCACTTCCTTGCCGATGCCGTCGCCGGGAATCACGGCCAGTCGGTACTTTCGGTTGGTCCCGGTTCTGGTGGCAGACATGCGGCATTCCTCGGCTGAGTGCGGATCTGATACCGGGAACGCTGCCGATCCCGGCTGACCTGGAGCTACGCGGTGTTCCTACATGAAGCCGGACGGTTTCCAAAACCGCCAACAAACAAGAACAGCGACGGCGCACCTTGACTTGGTATGTCCCCCCCTTTAAGTCCCACCTCCTGCGGATCGTTCACGGTCTTGCGGGAGTAGCTCAGTTGGTTAGAGCGCCGGCCTGTCACGCCGGAGGTCGCGGGTTCGAGCCCCGTCTCTCGCGCCAGATTTCCCCCTGAAAACAATCACTTCAGCAAAACTGGTCTCCTGTCTCACCTCGCATTTCGCGCGGGCATGACGTCGGCTGCCGGCTCAGCCGTGTTGCGGCGCATCGGCGGAAAATCACGAATCCCTCTAAAAAACAGCCGTTTTTTTCCTGTCGATTCAAAAAATAGGCTATTTACGGGCAAAACTCGTAGGCAGGGCGCCCCCGAATCAAATAAGCCCTGATTTACCGATAGTTTCTACAGCCTAGTATCCACGAGGAGGCCAAACATGGCTAAGAAAGCAGCGACCCCAGCAACAGTTACCCTGAAGCACCTTGCCGCAGCACTGGCCGAAGAGCACGAGTTGTCGAAGAAGGCCGCCGAAACGATCCTCGGCGATCTCGTCACCAAGATCACCAAGCACCTCAAGAAGGGCGAGCGCATCCGCATCGTCGGCCTCGGCATTCTTCAGGTTCGCAAGCGCGCCGCCCGCATGGGCCGCAACCCTGCCACCGGCGAAGCGATCCAGATCAAGGCCAGCAAGAAGGTCGCCTTCCGCGCAGCCAAGGAATTGAAGGAAGCCGTCTAACACCGGCATTCTCGACCTGAAGGCCCAACGCCATTCCGGTTCGCCGGGATGGCGTTTTTCTTTTGTGGGCTGCGCGCATTGGCATTCGGTCGCCAATTCTCTCAATTGTCATTGCCGGGCTTGACCCGGCAATCCATCTT
>JAGVII010000035.1 GCA_020056155.1 Afipia sp. | reverse complement strand
GGCGCGGTAGTTCCGCGCATGGCCATCGTTGGTCGTGACCCGCCAGCGGCCGTCGCCGGTTCTCTCGACGGAGGTCACTTCGGTGTTGAACGCGATCGCGGAGCGCACCTTGAAGCGATCGGCGTAAGACTCGAGATAGGTCAGCAACTGATGGTGAGACAGAAAGTCCGGCTGGTCGGCGGGAATGGGAAAATCCGGATAGCCGAGATTGTTGCGGCTGGTGTCGATGTGCAGGCTGCGATAGGCGCAGGACAGGCCGTTGTCATTCTCGTAGCGCCACATGCCGCCGAGATTCGATCCCTTTTCGAAACACGCGAAGGCCAGTCCCTGATCGCGCAATGCCTTCGCGACCGCGACGCCTGACGAGCCGGCGCCGATGATGCAGATATCCGGTGAAGTTGCCGCCGTGTCATGCATTGCCGAGACCTGCGATGTAGTGCCGGATGATGCTGTCGAAGCTGTCATCACTCGATATGCCGATGGCGGATGCCGCGCGCGAAACAAAGCCCTTGGGCCAGCTATCGACGATGGCTTCCAGCGCCGCGTCGGGCGCGAAGGTGATTTGTCCGAGGCGCGACCGGTCCACAGTTCTCTCCAGCGCGGCAACGATGTCCGCCATGCTCACCGTCAACGCCGGCAGGTTGATAGCGGTGATGCCGCCCAGTTTCGCGGACGCGGCGTCATGCATCGCGATCAGGCCCGCCACGACTGCGGCCACCGATACGACAGGTATGCGAGTTTCGCTTTTCAGGGGCACGGTGACATCGCGCCCCGCGACGGCGTCGCGGACGATGGCGGCGATGCGATCCGAGACGGACGATGTCGGCGGGCCGGGATGCACCAGAACGATCGGCAGCCGCAGCGATCGGGCCTCGATCTCGCCGCGCCGGGCGGCGTCCGCGAGCATCAGTTCGGCGATCGACTTGTGCGTGCCGTATGAGGTTTGTGGACGCTGAACCAGATCGTCGTCCACGATATCGGGCAAGGCGCCGCCGAAGACCGCGATAGAACTCGGGAAGACGAACTTCGGCGGCGCTGTCTGCGAGCCGACCATGCCGATGAGTTGCGCCAGCGCCGAGACATTCACATGCAGCGCGCGGTCTGGCTCCTTTGCGGCGGCGCTGGTGAGCATGGCGGCGAGATGGAACACGCCGTCCGGCTGCCAATCGGCGATGCGCCGCAGGACGGCGCCATCGGAGATGTCGCCCTGGATTTGCTCGACCCGGCCGTCAGCGTTGGCGGGAAGGTATGAATCGACGAGCAACAGGCGATCGATCGCGCGCGGGATTCCGCGTCGGTCGGTCAGTCGTCGTTCCGCGCTCAGCAGCTCGCGCACAAGTTCGGATCCGATAAATCCGCCTGCTCCGGTAATTAGAATCCGCATGTTGTTCCGTCTGGCGAAACGCACGCCCGCGAAAACGGGCTGACGATGCGCAAACTTGTAATTTCACCGGCGTGAGTCAAGAGCAGCGCGCGCACGGCCTTGTCGCTGACGTGTCGTTGCGCCATGATGAAACCAATGAGACGTCGCTGATAAAGGCGCGCCATTAGTAACGGAGACCACATTGAAGAAAATTATCGCAACAGTGATTTCATCCGCATTCGTGCTGGGCTCAAGCGCGGCACTGGCGCAAGGCAAGCCGCCGCTGAAGCTCGGCGCGATTCTCGACATGTCGGGTCTTTACGCCGATATCACCGGCGTCGGCAGCGAGACCGCGGCCAAGATGGCGGCGGAAGATTTCGGCGGCGAAGTGCTCGGCCGCAAGATCGAGATCATCGCCGCGGATCACCTGAACAAGGCCGACCTGTCGTCGAGCATCGCCCGCGACATGTTCGATAACCAGGGCGTTGAAGCCATCGTCGACGTCGCGGCATCGGCCACTGCGCTGGCCGCCAACGAGATCGCCAAGGCGCGCAACAAGATCATCATCTTCAACGGTCCGGGGTCGGTTCGCTTGACGAACGAGGCCTGCGGTCCGTATTCGGTTCATTATGTGTTCGACACCTTCGGGCAGGCCAACTCGACCGGCCTTGCGGCTGTGAAGGCGGGGCTCGACACCTGGTATTTCCTTCAGGCCGATTACGCGTTCGGACAGGATCTTGAAAAGGATACGTCCGCCGTCGTGACCAAGATGGGCGGCAAGGTGCTCGGCACCGTCAAGCATCCGCTCAACACGTCCGACTTCTCCTCGTTCCTGCTGCAGGCGCAGGGGTCGAAGGCGAAAGTCATCGGTCTTGCCAATGCCGGCGGCGACACCATCAATGCGATCAAGCAGGGCGCGGAATTCGGCCTGATGAAGGGCGGGCAGAAGATGTCGCCGCTGCTCGCCTTCGTGACCGATATCGACAGCATCGGGCTTGAGACCGCGCAGGGTCTCGTGTTGGCCGAAGCCTGGTACTGGGATTTGAATGACGAGACGCGCGCATTTTCGAAGCGCTTTATGGACAAGGTCAAACGCGTGCCGACCTCTGCGCAGGCGGGTGTGTATTCATCCGTGACTCACTATCTCAAGGCGGTGAAGGCTGCGGGCACCACCGACTCGGCCGCTGTCATGAAAATCATGAAGTCGACGCCGATCAACGACATGTTCGCCAAGGGCGGCAAGATCCGTGAGGACGGGCGCATGACCCACGACATGTATCTGTTCGAGGTGAAGAAACCTTCGGAATCGAAGGCGCGCTGGGATAACTACAAGCTGCTTGCCACGATTCCCGGTGATCAGGCCTTCCAGCCGCTGGAGGCATCGCGCTGCTCGTTCATCAAGAAGTAGCTCCATCATCGTTGCATGATGCGCCGGCTTCGGCCGGCGCGTTATGACTGTCCAACACAGGAGGTCCCCATGAGCGGCACGGTTCTGCAGAGTCTCGATCGCGGTCTGTTGACGATCACGATGAACCGGCCCGAGCGGCGCAACGCGATCAATGCGGAGATGTCGGCGGATCTGATCGAGGCGGCGCGGCGCGCGGCGGACGACACCGAGGTCCGCGCCGTGCTCCTGCGCGGCGCCAACGGCACGTTCTGTGTCGGCGGCGACGTCAAGTCGATGGCCGAGAACAAGTCGGAACTCACGTACGAGGTGAAGCGCGCCAACTTGCGGCGGGGCATGGAAATCTCGCGGCTGCTGCATGAGCTGCCGAAGCCGGTCGTGGCGCAGATCGACGGCGCGGCGGCGGGCGCGGGCCTGTCGATCGCGCTGTCCTGCGATCTGCGCGTCGCCGGCGCTTCCGCCAAGATCACCACGGCATTTGCCAAGGTCGGCTTCTCTGGCGATTACGGCGGCACCTATTTCCTGACGCAGATGCTCGGCAGCGCCAAGGCGCGCGAGCTTTACCTGATGTCGCCCGTCCTCACCGCACAGGAAGCGCTCGCGCTCGGGATGGTCACCAGGGTCGTCCCGGATGCGGATGTGGCGGATGCGGCGACTGAACTTGCCATGTCGCTGGCGCAGGGGCCGACCGTGACGCTGGGCTATATCAAGCGCAACATCAACAATGCGGAAACCCTGTCGCTAGAAGCCTGCTTCGACGCCGAATCTGCGCATCACACCCGCTGCTCGGAAACCGCCGATCATCGCGAGGCCGCGAAAGCCTTCATGGAAAAGCGCGCCGCAGTGTTCCAGGGGCGCTAGGGACAATAAAGCGGGCGCTGGTCTCGAACGCGCCCCGTCAAGAACAGTAACGGGAGCGCTTGCAGATGACCGACGCGATCAGAATGCGGCAAATCTGTCTGGTCGCGCCGCATCTGGAGCCGGTGGTCGGCGACATCGCGGCGATCATGGGACTGACGGTCTGTCATCGCGATCCCAATGTGGCGCGCTATGGCCTGGAGAACGCACTGCTCCCGGTCGACACCATCCTGCTTGAGGTCGTTGC
>JAGVII010000303.1 GCA_020056155.1 Afipia sp. | reverse complement strand
GCGTGGCCGGTGCGGTCGGCGGCGGCGCAGGTGCGCTGCGCCTGGCCCTTGCCGTAGTCCATGGTCATGCCGCCGAACGGGCGCTGGTAGATCTTGCCGTCCTCGGTGCGCGAGAACGGCACGCCCCAATGCTCGAGTTCGTAGACCGCTTCCGGTGCGTTGCGCACCATGTATTCGATCGAGTCCTGATCGCCGAGCCAGTCCGACCCCTTCACGGTGTCGTACATGTGCCAGCGCCAGTCGTCCTTGTGCATGTTGCCGAGCGAGGCGGAGATGCCGCCCTGCGCCGCGACCGTGTGCGAACGCGTCGGGAAAACCTTGGTGATGCAGGCCGTGCGCAGGCCCGCTTCCGAGCAGCCGACCACCGCGCGCAGACCCGCGCCGCCGGCGCCCACAACGATCACGTCATAGGTGTGATCTTCAATCGCGTAGGCTTGCCCGTTCGCGGCGGGCGCGCTCTGGCCATTCGATGCCATCAATTAAACTCCCGACGACAGTTTGATAATGGCGTAGATCGATGCGAGACCGACCGCCGCCGAAAAGAAGTTGTTCGCGATGATCGCCGCGAGCTTGGTTTTCTCGTCGGTGACGTAATCTTCCACCACGACCTGCATGCCGATCTTCATGTGCCAGACGCTGGCGATGATGAAGAGGATCATGATGACGGCGACCAGCGGCGAGCCGAGAATCTGCGCGGCGCCGGCCTGATTGCGGCCGAGCAGCGACATGATGATCACGATCACCGGCACGAACAGCAGCACCATCGCGATCGCGGTGAGGCGCTGGCGGAAGAAATCCGAGGTGCCCGCTTTCGCGGAGCCGAGCCCGCGGACGCGGGACAGCGGCGTGCGGATCGAGTCGGTCTTTTTCGGATGCCCGTGGGATTCCTGCACGCTCATCGTCCGCCTCCCACAGCAAAGGCGACGACCCACACCACGATCGTCAGGGTAACGGAGCCGATCAGGGCGGCGCGGGTGAGCCATTCGCGCTCGGAGGGGCCGAAGCCGTAGCCGAGATCCCAGATGAAGTGCCGGATGCCGCCGAGCATGTGGTGCAGCAGCGCCCATGTGTAGCCGAACACGATGACGCGTCCGATCCAGCTCGAGGTGAAGCCCTGGATGTTGGCGTAGGCGCCGGGGCCTGAGGCGGTGGCGATCAGCCACCACGCCATCAGCAGCGTTCCGGCATAAAGGGCGATACCGGTGATACGGTGGACGATGGACATCGCCATCGTCAGCGTCCAGCGGTAGGTCATGAAAGGTGAAAGCGGACGGTCGATCCTGGGTGCCATGCGCGACTTTAACGGTTTGCGGCAGACCGAAGCTGCCGACTTTTTATGCGGGATCGGGTTCTTAGAGGGCTTCTATTTACGGAGAAGGCGGTACGAGCGCAACGCAGAATTGACCAAGAATTGAATTGAAAATCGCTTCTTTATCCGCAGTTTAATGCTTCTGGCATGCCTGTTTTTCGTATACCACGGAACTCTCACGCTGCCACTGAAGCGGGATTCACCGCGCGCTCAGGAAATGGATTGAAATGCCAGGGCATCCCGGCGACAAGGCCGCCTCATGATCGCCGGTCTGACCACCCCGCAACTGCTTGAACTTGTTCTGCTGCTGCTGGTGACCGGCGCGCTGGCGGGGTTTCTGGCCGGAATTTTCGGCATCGGCGGCGGCGCCGTGCTGGTGCCGGTGCTGTACGAATGTTTCCGCATTGCCGGCGTGCCGCTGGAGGCGCGGATGCCGCTCTGCATCGGCACGTCGCTGGCCATCATCATCCCGACCTCGATCCGCTCATGGCAGGCCCACCACAGGCGCGGCAGTGTCGATATGGACGTCCTCAAAAGGTGGGCGATTCCGATCCTGGCCGGCGTCATCCTCGGCAGCGTGATCGCCCGCTACGCGCCGGAGAAACTGTTCAAGATCGTGTTCGTCGGCGTGGCGTGGTCGGCCGCGGCCCGGCTGCTGCTCGGCAGGGAGACCTGGCGGCTTGGCGAGGAAATGCCGAAAGGCTTCTTCATGAAGGCGTACGGTTTTTTCATCGGCCTGCTCTCGACCCTGATGGGGATCGGCGGCGGGCTGTTCTCGAATCTTTTGATGACCTTCTACGGCCGTCCGATCCATCAGGCGATCGGCACCTCGGCCGGTCTTGCGGTGCTGATCTCGATTCCCGGCGCGCTCGGTTACATCTATGCGGGCTGGCCCGCCGCGTCGCGCTTCCCCGAGGTGGCGGCATTACAGTTGCCGTTCGCGGTCGGCTACGTCTCGCTGATCGGTGCTGTGCTGGTGATGCCGACGAGTCTGCTGGTCGCGCCGCTTGGCGTGCGCGTCGCGCATTTGATGACCAAGCGGAAACTCGAAATCGCGTTCGGGATCTATCTCCTGGTGGTGTCGTCGCGTTTCGTGGTGAGTCTCGCGACGGGGTATTGAGTTCCACCGTCATTGCGAGGAGCGTAGCGACGAAGCAATCCAGTCCTTGCTGCTTCCTAAAGGCTGGATTGCTTCGCTTCGCTCGCAATGACGGAAAGAGGCCTTCGCGGGGACGGCCTCAAAAATCTGCCGCTACTTCCCGTAAATATCCTTGTAGCTCTCCCGCAGCACGTTCTTCTGCACCTTGCCCATGGTGTTGCGCGGCAGGTCGTCGACGAAGATCACGCGCTTGGGCATCTTGAATTTCGCCAGCCGTCCGTCGAGCGCCTTCAGCACGGTTGATTCATCGAGCGCAGTCTTCTTGTCACCGACAACAACCGCCGTGACGCCCTCGCCGAAATCGGCGTGCGGCACGCCGATCACCGCCGATTCGGTCACGCCCGGAATGGCGTCGATCTCGTTTT
>JAGVII010000147.1 GCA_020056155.1 Afipia sp. | reverse complement strand
CAATGATGAACTTCAATCTAACCGCGAAAATAGCTTTCGGAGTAACTGCTGCTGCACTGTCCCTCATGCCACCGGACACAGCCTTCGCTCAGAAAAAATATGATCCGGGAGCGACGGATGCCGAAATCAAGATCGGCAATACCTCGCCGCATAGCGGACCAGCATCGGCATACTCCGCGATTGCAAAAGCACAAGCCGCCTACTTCAAGATGATCAACGATGGCGGCGGCATCAACGGCCGCATGGTCACGTACATGTCTTATGATGACGGCTACAGTCCACCTAAGACCGTCGAACAGACCCGCAAGCTGGTCGAGAGCGACGAGGTCCTGTTCCTGCTGAGCAATCTCGGCACCCCGGGCAACACCGCCATCCACAAATACATGAACCAGAAGAAAATTCCGCAACTGTTCGTCACGAGCGGTGCGGACAAGTGGGCCGATCCGGCGGACTATCCGTGGACCATGGCCCTTCTACCAAGCTATCGCGGCGAAGCGCGGATCTACGCGCATTATATTCTCGCCACTTATCCGGACGCCAAAATCGGCGTGCTGTATCAAAACGACGACTTCGGAAAAGATTACCTGATCGGCCTGAAGGAAGCGCTCGGCGAAAAGGCCCGCACGCTGATCGTCGCCGAAGTTCCGTTCGAAGTCTCGGCGCCGACCATCGATTCCCAGATCGTGCAGATCAGGGCAGCGAATCCGACGATCTTTATCAATATTGGAACACCGAAGTTCGTCGCACAAAGCATTCGGAAGGTTGGCGAACTCAATTGGAAGGTCGTTCAGATCATTCCGCAGGTCGCAACCACGATCGGCGGCGTGATCAAACCCGCGGGCTTCGAGAATGCGCAGGGCGTGCTGAGCGCCTACTACCTGAAAGACGCGACAGACCCGAAATGGAAGAACGATCCGGGGATGGTCGCGTGGAACGCGTTCATGGACAAATATCTGCCAGACGCGGACCGGGCGGACAGCCTGTACATCTATGGGTATGCCGTCACACAAATCATGGTGCAGGTGCTCAAGCAGTGCGGCGACGACCTGACCCGCGAGAACGTTATGAAGCAGGCAGCCAATCTCGATATGGACGTGAACGTGCTGCTGCCGGGCATTCGCGTGAAGACGGGAGCGAGCGACTACCGGCCGATCGAGCAGCTTCAGATGATGCGCTTTTCCAAGGATCAATGGGAGTTGTTCGGCCCGATTCTCAGCAGCGAAAACAAACCCATGTAGCTCCACCCAGACTGACCCGACACTCGATTGACGAGTGCCGGGTTCTTTTTTGATTGCAAGGCAAGACCTCAAGGAGCTTCACACCATGTTAGGCCTGATGCAGGACTGGCCATTGTTGTGCCACCGAATTATTGATCACGCCGCAGCCTGCCACCCGACGCGGGAAGTGGTGACGCGGTCGGTCGAAGGACCGATCCATCGCACCGACTATCTCAGTATCCGGACGCGAGCCCTGAAGGTTGCGCAGCGACTCGACCAAGACGGCATCAAGCTCGGAGATCGCGTCGCGACTCTTGCGTGGAACACATGGCGTCATCTTGAGGCCTGGTATGGAATCATGGGCATCGGCGCCATTTGCCACACGATCAACCCGCGCCTCTTCCCCGAGCAGATTGCATGGATCGCCAATCACGCGCAGGACCGGATACTGCTGACCGACCTCACCTTCGTGCCGCTGCTGGAAAAGCTGGCGCCGCAACTCGCCTCGATCGAGCGTTTTGTGATCCTCACCGACCGCGCGCTCATGCCAACGACAAGCTTGCGCGGCGCAATCGCCTATGAGGACTGGATCGACAGCGTCGACGGCGATTTCGAATGGAAATCGTTCGACGAGAACACCGCAGCCGGGCTTTGCTACACGTCCGGGACGACGGGAGATCCGAAGGGAGTTCTTTACTCGCACCGCTCCAACGTCCTGCATTCGCTGATGGTCGCGCAGGCCGACGTGGTTGGCCTGAAATCCACCGACACCGTGCTGTCCGTCGTCCCGCTGTTTCATGCCAACAGTTGGGGACTGGCGTTCCATGCACCGATGACCGGCACCAAGCTGGTGTTTCCGGGCGCAAAGATGGACGGCGCATCGATCTACGAACTTCTCCGGGATGAAAAGGTCACATTCACCGCCGGCGTGCCGACCGTGTGGCTGATGCTTCAGCAGTATATGGAGACAAACAACCTGCGGCTGCCTGATCTCAAGCATCTGACGGTCGGCGGCGCGGCTCCGCCACCCGCCATGATCGAGGCTTTCGGTCGCATGGGAATTCCAGCGCGTCAGGGTTGGGGCATGACCGAGATGAGTCCGATTGGTTCGATTGGAACGCTCAAGCCGCCATTCGAAGACCTCGCAGGCAGGGACAAAATCGACCGGCTCTCCAGCCAGGGCTTTCCGCCGTTCCTTGTCGAGATGAAGATCACGGACGACGTGGGCAACAAGCTGCCCCGCGATGGTAAGACATTCAGACGTCTGAAGGTCCGCGGAGCGGCCATCGCCAAGGCATACTATCGGGTCGCTGACGATATCCTTGATGATGAAGGCTTCTTCGATACCGGCGACGTCGCTACGCTCGACGAGCACGCTTATATGCGCATCACCGACCGTTCCAAGGATGTCATCAAGTCCGGCGGCGAGTGGATTTCCTCGATCGATCTTGAAAATCTGGCGGTCGGTCATCCTGAGGTGTTGGAAGCCGCCGTCATCGGCATCCGCCATCCCAAATGGGACGAGCGTCCCCTTCTCATCGTTCAGCTAAAACCGGACTCAAAGACAAAAGGCCCCGACATCCTCCATTTCATGGAGGGCAAGGTGGCGAAATGGTGGATGCCCAACGATGTCGCCATCGTCGATGCAATTCCGCATACCGCGACCGGCAAGATCAAGAAGACCGAACTGCGAGAGCAGTTTCAGAACTACAGGCTTACTGGAACT
>JAGVII010000236.1 GCA_020056155.1 Afipia sp. | reverse complement strand
GTCGATTCCGGCTACCGCTCGATGAACAGCGTGCAGTCGTCGCTGGTGATGTATCCGATCTATGCCTATGGCGACGAAACCCAGCGCAAGAAGTATCTGCCCAAGCTCGCCACCGGCGAGTGGGTCGGCTGCTTCGGCCTGACGGAGCCTGATGCCGGTTCCGATCCCGATGGCATGAAGACCCGCGCCGAGAAGGTGGCCGACGGCTATCGCCTGACCGGCTCGAAGATGTGGATTTCCAACGCGCCGATCGCCGACGTGTTCGTGGTCTGGGCCAAGTCCGCCGCGCACGACAACAAGGTCCGCGGCTTCATTCTCGAAAAGGGCATGAAGGGTCTCTCCGCGCCGAAGATCGGCGGCAAGCTTTCGCTGCGCGCCTCGATCACCGGCGAAATCGTGATGGACGGCGTCGTGGTTCCTGAAAGCGCGCTGCTGCCGAACGTCTCCGGTCTGGCCGGCCCCTTCGGCTGCCTCAACCGCGCCCGCTACGGCATTTCGTGGGGTGCCATGGGCGCTGCGGAAGACTGCTTCACCCGCGCGCGGCAGTACACCCTCGATCGCAAGCAGTTCAACCGTCCACTGGCCGCGACCCAGCTGGTGCAGAAGAAGCTCGCCGACATGGAAACCGAGATCGCGCTCGGCCTGCAGGGCTCGCTGCGGCTCGGCCGCCTGATGGACGAAGGCAAGATGGCGCCGGAGATGATCTCGATCATGAAGCGCAACAACTGCGGCAAGGCGCTGGACATCGCCCGGCTCGCCCGCGACATGCACGGCGGCAACGGCATCTCCAGCGAGTATCACGTGATGCGTCACGCGCAGAACCTGGAGACCGTGAACACCTACGAGGGCACGCACGACGTGCACGCCCTCATCCTCGGCCGCGCCATCACCGGCATTCAGGCGTTTTCGTAAAGTAGGACGAGCAAGCGCGGCTGAAGCATGATGTCCCGACCAAACGCAGGAATTTTACGCGGCACTTCCACGAGATAACCGATGCCAGCTATCATTGACCTCACAGACTTCGATCCCGATCTGAAAACGGTCAATCGTCCGCTTCGCGAGCCGGGCGTGAGCACCCGGCGCATGCTGTGCGCGACGTGCGATATTGCTTGCAGCGTTGTCGGCGAGGTCAAGGATGAGCGGGTTGTCCGCATTCGTGCCTCGGATAATCCGGCTTTCCGCGAGAACATTTGCATGAAGGGCGTTATCGCCCCTCGCGGCTTTGCTCATCCCAACCGGCTCATGTTTCCTCTCAAGCGCGTCGGTGCCCGTGGATCGGGGCAGTGGGAGCGCGTCACATGGGACGAGGTGATGGCCGATATCGGCGCGCGTCTTGGCGAGATCATCGCAAAGCACGGCCCCGAAGCATGGGGTGTCTCAACCAGCCAATGGAATACCTGCACCGATCATGGTCTTGGCCGCAGGCTGATGAATCATGTGGGCTCGCCGAACTGGATCAGTGGCGTAGCCCTTTGCGCGGGAAACACCGCCGCAATCAACCGCATGACCTATGGCTGGTTTCCAAATCCGGACTACGCCAACACCAACTGTATCGTTCTGTTCGGTCACACCCCGAAGCGCCACAGCTGGGTTCCGATCTACAACCAGATCAAGCGCGCCCAGGCGAAAGGCGCGAAGTTGATCGTGCTGGATCCGCGGCGCAGCGAGCAAGCGGAAGTGGCTGATATCTGGTTGCCGCTGCGCGCCGGGACCGACGCCGCAATGTGCCTGGGATGGCTGAAAGTCATCTTCGATGAAGGCCTTTACGACAAAGCCTTTGTCGAGGCCTGGACCATCGGCTTCGAGGAGTTAAAGGCGCGCGTCGACGAGTACCCCGTGGAGCGCGTTGCCAATATCACCGGCTGTGATCCGGAGATGATCCGGCAGGCGGCCCGCGTATATGCCACGGCTGGTGCATCCATCATCCCATGGACGCCGATCACGGACATGCAGCGCAACAGCACGTCAGCCATTCGGTTGCAGAGCATCCTGCGCGCGGTCTGCGGCTTCGTGGACATCAAGGGCGGCGAGACCCTGCAAGGTTTCAATCCGATGATTGTGTCGGAATCCGAAATCGAGATGCACGAAGTTCTCTCAGAAGAGCAGAAGGCGAAGCAACTGGGCTCTGACACGCATCCGGCATTCACGTATCGCGGTCAGAAGGCGTTGCTCGAGCCTAGCGAAAGGGTTTGGGGACATCGGTATCCCAACCAGATCACCGGCTGCTTTATGGCGACCCCGTCAGCTCTTTTTCGCGCCATGGCTGGAGAAGGTCCTTATCCCGTTAAGGCGTTCTTCGCGCTTGGCAACAATACTATCCTGAGTTTCGCGAACACGCCACTTATTCTGAAGGCGATCCTGAACCAGGACCTGGTAGTGATCCATGAGCAGTTCATGACACCGACCGCGCAGCTTGCGGATTATGTGTTGCCTTCCGACAGTTGGCTTGAGCGACCCTGGATGATGGACAGCTACGGCTGGTCGTCCGTTTATCGCCCGTCGCAAAAGGGCATGGAGCCGCCCGGCGAATGCAAGAGCACCTTCGAGTTCTGGAAACTCACTGCGAAGGCGTTGGGTCGCGGAGATGTCGTGCCGTGGCCGACACTCGAGGCGATGTACGATTGGCGTCTTGAGAAGGCCGGTTTGGGCTTCGAGGAATTCGCGGAAACCTACGAGGTCTTTGCGCACCGGGCCGGGTTCAAGAAGTACGAGACGGTCGGCTTCGCGACTCCCAGCGGCAAGGTGGAATTGAAATCATCCGTTCTGGAAGATCTCGGGTTTGATCCGCTGCCTTACTTCCGGGACGATCCGGAGCCGGACCCGGCATATCCATTGATGATGTTTACGGGCGTGCGGGAGGATGAGTACTTCCAGACAGGCGGACGCCATATCCCCGAAATGCGTGCTCGGACGCCCGAGCCTGTTCTGTTTGTGAGTCCAGCGACCGCCGCGGCAGCTGGCATTACGGAGGGCGAGTGGGTTTTTGTGGAGAGCCCCACCGGCCGCATCGAAATCGAAACGGGCATCCGTGAGAGCATGCCCGACGGGCTCGTGCGGATACCACATGGCTGGTGGAAGCCCGAGCTTGCATCGGGCCTTGGTGCGCAACTGTCAGGTGCGCTCAGATTTGGTGACTCGATGCTTTGTCCCGACGATGACGATTATCTTGATCGCGAACAGGGCATTCCGCATCTGAAGGGATTGCCGTGCCGCATCATTAAAATGGATGCCGCATAACGGTCCTGAAAGCGCTATTCCTATACTAAAGCCGAATCTCGACTGGCTTTGATCAACGCGTTCCCCCCTTCGCTGCGGGTCAGGACAACGCTGCAACTATAAGCTTTCTCATTCCCGTACACGCATCACGCGAACGGCCCTACCTCGCGGCAAACTAAGGTTCAGCGCTGCTAGAGGGGGACGCACCATGCCGTTGAGGAGTTTGGCATCGGGACGTATGCGAGCCAGCAAACGCAGACCAGCCAGCAGGCCGAGTAACATGCGTGCTATGTCCTCGGCCGAGTGGTCCTTCGGAATCTCGCGGTTCCTTTGAGCCGCGATGGCGCAGCGATAGAAGAATTGTTCGATGATCTCCGTCTCATCCGCCACAATGCGCTGCATCTCTGGATCACTGGTCGTGACTTCCATCGCAGTATTCATGAGCATGCACCCGCGATGCTCGGGGTCTGCAAGCGAGCGAGAGATGATCTCGCGAAAGAAGCCAGCGATAGCGCGGCCGGGTGATAGCGTGCTTTCCAGGCGTACGATGCGCTCACGGAGCGTCTGATCGAGATAATATCTAAGAACGCGAAGAAAAAACCCTCGCTTGTCACCAAAAGCATTGTAGATGCTGGCAGGTGTCAATCCCGTGCACTCCGTCAGAGCGCGGGTTGAGGTTGCTTCAAAGCCAAGCGCCCAGAAGACATCGCCTGCGGCTGCCAGCACCTTTTCTTCGTCAAACTCTCGCGGACGACCCACGGTGTTCATTCTCGCCACGTTGACTGGGATTCTCATCTCGTCCAAGTCCTTGACTCGTTCGACCGATTCAAGGCCGCAAGGCCTCCGGTTGCTTTCACGACGCCGGCTTAACTCCTTCCGATATTTCCCGCGCTCGCACGTGAGATTGTCGCGGAGCGTCAGGACACATCCGCGCCCCGAACTGGAAGCACGACGACCTTTGTGCCTACCGGAACGCGATTGTAGAGATCGATAATATCCTGATTGATCAGACGGACACAGCCAGATGAAACCATCGTTCCGATCGTCGATGGCTCGAGCGTCCCGTGCAGCCGGTAGTAGGTATCGCGACCGCCCCGATAGAGATACAGCGCCCGCGGCCCCAGCGGATTGTCGACGCCTCCGTTCAATCCATTTGCGAACGGACCATATCGTTTCGGTTCGCGCTTGATCATGTCAGGAGTTGGTGTCCAACGCGGCCATGCCGCCTTTCGTGCAATCGTCGCTTCGCCCTGAAAATTGAATGCCTCCTGTTTGCCGACGCCGACGCCGTAGCGGATCGCTCGGCCGCCGGCTCTGACCAAATAAGCATAGCGGTTTTCGGTATCGACGACGATCGTGCCCGGTTGCTCATTCGTGCGATAGGCCACCTCCCGACGTAGGAATTTGGGATTGATCTCGCTCAAATCTACTGCGGGCACTGGAAACGGCTCGTTTTCGATCGTTCCGTACATGGAGGCGTAGCGCGCGTCACGCTCTGTCCCGGGAGCGGTGGTCATTGGCCCGTCGTGTGTCACGCACCCGGCAAGGACGAGTGGTGCTCCAAACACTAGTGCGCGTCTATTCAACATCGATCGTGGTCCTTGTTCGGGCGCGGCTTCACGGCGTGCAGTTTCTTGCCGTTTGGTGTTGTTCATTCTATAAGTAGATATAGAGCGAACGTTCTAGAAGTAAACAAATGCAATGGCAATATCCAAATTGGAGTAAGTACATGGCCAAGCGAACATTTTTAATCACCGGCGCCAGCAAGGGAATTGGCCGGGCACTTTCCGAAAAGTTGGCCGCTCAGGGCCATCTCGTTGTCGGCCTCGCAAGAGGTGATGATAAATCCTTTCCGGGCACGCTGGTCCCGCTCGACCTGACCGACCGCCATGCGACGGACGCCGCGCTGCGGGATCTCGCCGCGCGTTTTTCGTTCGATGGCGTCGTTAACAATGTCGGATTTATCCGGCTTGGACGCATCGGCGAGATCGATGTCGATCAACTCGAAGAGTCCTTCCGGCGAAATCTCACGCCTGCGGTACAGGCTGTTCAAGCCGTTTTGCCCGCTATGCGCGCGAAAAACTGGGGGCGCGTAGTGAATATTTCGAGCCTGACGATTCTTGGGGTTCCTGACCGGACCGCATACGCAGGGGCCAAGAGTGCCATTGTGAGCTTCACCCGCACCTGGGCGCTTGAACTCGCGCTGCACGGCATCACCGTCAATGCTGTCGCGCCCGGTCCCACGGAAACCGAGATGTTCCGGGAAAACACGCCCGCAGGCAGCGAAGCAGAACGCCGCTTTCTCTCTCTGATTCCGATGAAGCGACTTGGAAAGCCGGACGAGATCGCGGCGTTGATTGCCTTCCTCCTGTCAGAGGAGGCGGGCTTCGTCACAGGGCAGACGCTCTTTGCCGACGGCGGCGCATCGATTGGCAAAGCTGCGGCGTAGTAAGAGTCAGCACTGAGACTGGCCGGACGCAGGGATCAACTAGACGACGCTGGAACGCCATCGATCAGGGTGAACTCCAGCGTCGCATGGGCGGACCTTAGAGGGATCAGCGCCTGGTAAGCCTCCGAGCGATAGCAGCGCTCAGCGGACTCGAAATCGGGAAACTCCGCGATGACGACATGGGGCCGGTCGTCCGGCCCCTCGAATGCGATGCTTTTGCCGCCGCGCGCGATGTGGCGGCCGCCGAACCGCGCAAGTACGCCCGGCGATCTGCTCGCATATTTCTGGAAAGCGGCCCTGTCATGAATGACACCGCGCACGACGAAGTAAGCTGACATAAGCCTGATCCTCGATGAGTAACGAATGTACCAGTGAACGCCGGATTTCTCCGGCGCTGGTTTTAGGTTGCGTCTTTTGTCTCTTTTGCAAAGAAGATGATAACCAGCACCGAGAGCCCGGCGGCTCCGATCGGATACCACAGCCCGGAGTAGATGTTCCCCGTTGCAGCCACGATTGCGAAGGAGATCGCAGGCAGGAAACCTCCAAACACAGCCGACCCGACGTGATAGGGAATCGAGATCGCGGTATATCGGATTCTGGTCGGGAACATCTCCACCAGCATCGTTACGCCCGCCGTGAATACGATGGCGCCGAATGAAATCAATGCCATCAAGATTAACAAGACCATCGGCGTGTTGATTTCATTCTTATTAGCGGCTCGCCCGTATCCATGCTTGGCTGCCGTCGCGGCCAACGATGCGTTGAACTTCGCTGCTTTCGCTGCGGCATCGCTATCCGACGCGCGATATCCCTCAATCACATCTGTTCCGATCTGAACGCGTGCAACCTCACCCTGAGCGAGTGGCTGGCTGCGATAGCTCAAGCCGGCCTTCGTCAGACTACTCGTAACGATATCGCAGGAGCTGGTGAATTTGGCCGTTCCGGTGGGGTCGAACTGGAAAGCGCATTCCTTCGGGTCCGCACTGACTACGATGGGCGCTTCCAGCTCAGCTCTCGCGAGAGCGGGATTTGCATAGTGCGTCAACGCCTTGAACAGAGGCATGGTGAACAGCGCGCCGAGCAAGCATCCCGCAATCAAGACCTTCTTTCGTCCCACCCGATCCGACATCAGCCCGGCGATGAGATAAACTGGCGCCGTGAGGATGGTGGCGCTGATCACGAGCAGATTCGTTGTCGCCGCATCGACTTTCAATGTCTTGGAGAGAAAGAACATCGTGTAGAGCTGGCCATTGTAGAAAAGAGTGGCGGCACACATCATGACGCCGAATATAGCGACCAGCACCAGTTTCAGGTTCTTCCATTCAGCGAGTGTTTCCGAAATCGGCGACTTCGACATCGCGCCTTCGGCTTTGATTCGGAGAAATTCAGGAGACTCGTCGAGCTTGAGGCGGATCCACAGTGAAAAAAGAATAATCACGATTGAGAAAAGGAAGGGAAGACGCCAACCCCAATCGGTAAACGCGCTTTCACCCATGAAATGCCGCAGGGGTAGCACCACCAGCAAGGAGAGCAGCAGACCGCCAGCCCCTGTCTCTACAACCCATGAGACCCTGAACCCGCAGTCCCGCTTCGGGCCATGCTCCGCGACATAGATAAACGCGCCGCCGAATTCCCCGCCAATGGCAAGCCCCTGTAGCATGCGCATGAGCACGAACAAGATCGGTGAGGCGACGCCAATCGATTCAAACCCGGGCAATATGCCCATGGTGAAGGTCGCAACGCCCATGATCAGAATGGTTGCAAGAAATGTGCGCTTGCGACCGATCAGATCGCCAAATCGTCCAAAAACCATGCCGCCGAACGGGCGCATGACAAATCCCGCGGCGAATGAGAGCAACGCCAGAATAAAGCCGGTGCTGGGATTGACGCCTGAGAAGAAATGCTTGGCAATTTCGGTCGACAAGGCGCCGACAAGAAAGAATTCATAAAGTTCAAGGACGGTGCCCATCGACGACGCGACAATCACGCGCTTTTCGACTCTCGTCATGCGACGTCGGGAATGTTCCCTGCTCCCGCTGACGACGCGTTCGTCCAGCGGCATCACCTGATCATCTTGCATCTTGTACCCCTCCCATTTGCTTTTAATTTACGTTTCCTGAACGCGCACGAATTCGTGTCAATCGCGTTCTTCTGTCGCCACTTGCTGCTGTTCGCCAAGGCCGTCGATCGAAAGGGTCATGACGTCACCGTTCTTCAGATAAACCGACGGCTTGCTGCCATGACCGACGCCTTGCGGAGTGCCTGTGCAAACGAGGTCGCCCGGTTCAAGCGTCATGAATGCGCTGAGATAGCTGATTGCCTCGGCGACGCTGAAAATCATGTCCGAGGTGTTGCTGTTCTGGGCAGCCCTGCCTGATACATCGCATCGTAATTTCAGCGCCTGCGGATCGGCGATCTCGTCGCGCGTCGCAATGTAGGGACCGACAGGACAGAACGTGTCTGCGCTTTTGCCCTTGGTCCACTGACCTCCGCGCTCAAGTTGAAAGGACCGCTCGCTTACATCGTTGACGATGCAATATCCCAGGACATGATCGAGCGCGGCGCTGGGCGCTATCTTCTTGGCCCTGCGCCCGATGACAACGCCTAGCTCGATCTCCCAGTCGCATTTGCTTGAATTGGCTGGCAGAACAACGGGATCATACGGTCCGGACAGCGAGTTCGGTGCCTTGAGAAAGATCACTGGCTCGGTGGGTATCGCCATGCCAGCTTCGATGGCATGAGCCCTGTAGTTCAGCCCGATGCAGACGATCTTTCCAGGTTTCGAGAGCGGCGCGCCTAGGCGCACGCCGGCGTCGCATACCGGAAGATCGTCGATTGACCAGTCCGGCGGAGTCTTCGAAAGCGACTCAAGAACGTCAGGGCCAAAATCGGCAACCACCGCAGCAAGAGATCTGATGTTGCCATCTCGATCGAGCACACCCGGTTTCTCAAAGCCCTTCTGTCCGTAACGCACCAACTTCACGGTTGTCCCCTCATGGTATTCAGGCAAATTTTGACGCTGTATTTCACGCCGATCATGATTCACTCAGTTTGTGAGGGACTGAATGTCAAAGCAGATTTTTCCTCGTCTGATCGGAACGCAGTCGGGAGAAAACTCCTGAAGAAATTCGTGGCCCTGGTCTTTCGCGAGCGACATGAAGCGGTCCAGCTGCAACATCGCACGGACATCCACTCCATCGGGATATCCGTAAATGTCGTGCAGAACGATCGTCGTCCAGGGCTTGGTCGTGAGTTCTGAAAGCGCCGTGTTTACCCATGCGTCGGCATGCTCCCAGTCGCGAGGGACAGAATTGAACAAGACGCATGTGATCTTTGCGTCCGTCATCCTTTGAAGATCGACTTTCCGGAACAGCCTGTGGTCGATCAGGCCAGCGTTGCAAAACGGCCGAAACAATCGGTCGGGATGGGCAAGATCGCCAAGGGCATCGAAGGTGCGCGACACTTCGTCATCGAAAAAGCTGTCTGTGGTTGCATTCCCCAAGGATGTCCGGTGAGTGAATGAATGATTGCCAATCCAGTGACCTTCGGCGCGCGCGCGCTCGACGACCGCCCTGGCTCCTGGCTTCTCAAGATTTTACCCGATGACAAAGAATGTCGCGCACACGCCCTGTTTGCGCAGCACGTCCAGAACAAGGGACGTCATTTCCGGTTCTGGTCCGTTGTCGAAGGTGAGAGTAATGCGCCCCATAGCTTGCCTTTGCTTCAGAATGAGGAAGTCGGGCGGCATCAGGTCAAAAGCCAAGCGTGGCTTAAGCACGGGCTCGTCCCATTTCCGGCCGCCATTGGTGTTTTGTCAGTCGGCAACTAAGTTGCCATTGTTATCATCTATGTATGCGCCTATAGCGCAGCGCCTTTGGCGCGGGGCCTAGGCTCCATCGCCGTAGCGCTTGCTGGTCCTGAACCTAAGCACGCCCAAGAATTCGAAGAAAATTGATTTTGTAATATACTTTCATAGATAAAAACTATGTGTATATTGGCCGCGACTGGCGAGGTGGGAGCCTTTGACGCATGACCCTTACCCAATTGCGTTACGTATTGGCCGTGATCGATCACGGCGGCTTTGGCCGCGCGGCCGAGCACTGTCATGTGACCCAGCCAACGATGAGCGCGCAGATCAAAAAGTTGGAAGAGGGGCTTAATGTCCTATTGTTCGAGCGCACAGGAGCAGGGGTCCATGTGACGCCCATCGGACAGCAGATCGTTCAATTTGCACGCGGGATGATCGAGCAAGCGCAGGCTATCAAGAGTGTCGCGCGTGGCTC
>JAGVII010000076.1 GCA_020056155.1 Afipia sp. | reverse complement strand
GTGCGCCGGTCCTGCCAGACGATGGCGCGATGCACGGCATTGCCGGTGGCGCGGTCCCAGACCACCGTGGTCTCGCGCTGGTTGGTGATGCCGATGGCGGCGATGTCGGATGCCGTGACATTGGCCTTGGTCATGGCCTCGCGGCAGGTCGCCAGGGTCGAGGTCCAGATGTCCTCCGGCTCATGCTCGACCCAGCCGGAGGCTGGGAAATGCTGCTGGAATTCCTGCTGCGCCTGAGCCGCGATGGAAATGTCGGAACGAAAGACGATGGCGCGCGATGATGTCGTGCCTTGATCGATGGCAAGAATATAGGACGCCATGCCGTTCCCTCGAATGCTTTTTCGTTTTTGTTTTGAGGCGACAGAAAAGCGATTGCGAGGGCGTGCGTCAATATGAGGAGAGCGTCTTCTTTACCCTCTCCCCTTATGGGAGAGGGTGACGAAATCGAGCGAAGCGAGATTGAGCCGGGTGAGGGGTCAAGTTCTCACGGACATTCACACCCCTCACCCGCTTCGCGGCTGCGCCGCTCAGCACCCTCTCCCACAAGGGGAGAGGGAAAGAAGAGATTTACACCGCCGCCGTGGTAACGCCGCCGTCGATGACGATGGTCTGGCCGGTCATGAAAGTCGAGGCGTCGGAGGCGAGATAGACCACCGCGCCCGCGATCTCGTGCGGCTCGCCGATCCGGCGCAGCGGCGTGGTCGCGGTGCGGCGCTTGAGGTTGTCCTGATCTTCCCACAGCGCGCGGGCGAAATCGGTTTTGACCAGACCCGGCGCGATGCAGTTGACCCGCACATTCTTCGGGCCCCACTCGCCCGCCAGACTGCGCGCCAGCGAGAAATCCGCCGCCTTCGAGATGCCGTAGGCGCCGATCACGGTCGAGCCGCGCAGGCCGCCGATGCTGGAGATGATGACCACCGAGCCGCCGCCGCGCTCGGCCATGTGCGGCATCGCCTGCTTGCAGAGCCAGATGTTGCTCTTGATGTTGGCGCCCATGATCTTGTCGAAGGCCTCATCCGTGATGTCGAGCAGCGGCCCGTAGTAGGGATTCACCGCGGCGTTGCAGACGAGAATGTCGATCTGGCCGTAGTGCTTCACGGTGCCGGCGATCAGCGCGTCGACTTCCTCGCGGCGGCTGATGTTGCAGGCGATGACGTGGGCGTCACCGCCCTCCTTGCGGATGCCTTCGGCAACCGCCTCGCAGGCATCGGCCTTGCGGCTGGAAACGACGACCTTCGCTCCCATTCGCGCCAGCAATTCCGCCGAGGCGCGGCCGATGCCGCGGCTCGAACCGGTGACGACGGCCACTTTGCCCGCCAGATCGAATGGCGATTTGGTCATGGACGTGTCTCCCTTATTGTTTCTTGCTTTTCTTCATCGTCATTGCGAGGAGCACTTGCGACGAAGCAATCCAGCTCTTGCTCTGGATTGCTTCGCGGAGTTTATTATCGGGCCGGCGAAGCCGGACCCGTTGGCTCGCAATGACGGCTTGCGCGTCAGACCAGATTGCCCGCTTCGCTGACGCGGCGCAGGTGATAGTCGGTGTCGCCGAAGGTGCTTTCGATCATGGTCAGCCGCTTGAAGTAATGGCCGATCTTGAGCTCCATGGTCATGCCGACGCCGCCGTGAAGCTGGATCGCCTGCTGGCCGACGAACTTCAGCGACTTGCCGATCTGCACCTTCGCAGCCGCGACCGCCTTCGCGCGCTCCTTGGCGTCCTCGAAATCGGACGCCATGGTGGCGAAGATCGACATGCTGCGCGCCTGCTCCAGCGCGACGAACATGTCCGCCGCGCGATGCTGCAGGGTCTGGAACTGGCCGATCGCGACGCCGAACTGCTTGCGGGTCTTGAGATATTCCACCGTCGACTTCAGCGACTCGTCCATCGCGCCGACTGCCTCGGCGCACATCGCGATGCGAGCCTCATCGACCACGCGTTCGATCAGCGGCAGGCCGTTCTCCGGATCGCCGATCGCGGCGTCCGCGCCGACCTCGACGCCCTCGAAGCGGATATCCGCCGCGCGCATGCCGTCCTGGGTCGGATAACCCTTGATGGTGACGCCCTTGGCATTCGCCGGCACCAGAAACACGCCGATGCCGCTGCGGTCGCGCTGGCCGCCCTTGGTGCGCGCGCTGACGATCAGCGTGTCCGCGGTCTCGCCGTGCAGCACGACGAACTTCTCGCCGTCGATCACCCAGCCCGCACCCTTCTTCCTGGCGGTGGTGGTGACGTCCGCGAGATCGTAGCGCGAATTCTTTTCCAACTGGGCGAATGCCAGCGTCTTGCTGCCGTCGATGATCGAGGGAATGTGCGCGGCCTTCTGTTCGGCCGAGCCGCCATGCCGGAGGAAGCCGCCGCCGAGAACGACAGTCGCCAGATATGGCTCGAGCACCAGCGCCTTGCCGAGCGATTCCATCACAAGCGCGGTTTCCACCGCGCCCGCGCCGAAGCCGCCGTCTGCTTCGGAGAACGGCAGGCCCAGCAGGCCCTGCTCCGCCAGCTTGTTCCAGACCGTCTTGCTCCAGCCGCCCTTTTCCTTGGCGTACTTCTTGCGCTGATCGAAATCGTAGGAATCAGCCAGCAGGCCATCGACGCTATCTTTCAGGAGCCGCTGCTCCTCGGACAAATCAAAATCCATTACCTGCCTCCAATTGCACCCGGTTGTTCGCCGGCGCATCAACAAAACAAATCGTCATGCCCGTGCCTGTCACGGGCATCCACGTCTTCGTTCCCGAAGCAAGACGTGGATGGCCGGGTCAAGCCCGGCCATGACGGCGTATGAAAGCCTTAAAGACCCAGCACGGCCTTGGTGATGATGTTGCGCTGAATCTCGTTCGAGCCTCCGTAGATGGAGACCTTGCGATAGTTGAAGTAGCCCGGCGCAACTGTCGTCGCCCAGCTGGCTTCTTCATTGCTCGTGTCGTGCTCGTCGGCATAAGGCAGCGCGAACGGCCCGGTGATCTCCAGCAGCAGTTCGGTGATGGTCTGCTGAATCTCCGATCCCTTGATCTTCAAGATAGAGGACGCCGGATCGGGCTTGCCCTTGCCGTTCTTGCGCTCGTTGGCGACGACGCGCATCTGGGTCAGTTCGAGCGCCTTCAGCTCGATCTCGGTCGCGGCGAGCTTTTCGCGGAAGCGGGAATCCTCGATCAGCGGCTTGCCTTCCGACTCGACCTTGGAGGCGAGATCGCGGATGCGGCGGATGCGCTCCTTCGACATGCCGACGCGGGCGATGTTGGTGCGCTCGTTGCCGAGCAGGAACTTGGCGTAGTCCCAGCCCTTGTTCTCCTGGCCGACGAGATTCTCGACCGGCACCTCGACGTCATCGAAGAACACTTCGTTGACCTCAACGCCGCCGTCGATGGTCTGGATCGGCCGCACGGTGACGCCGCGCGACTTCATGTCG
>JAGVII010000144.1 GCA_020056155.1 Afipia sp. | reverse complement strand
TTTGAGGGCGCGAACGAGGCAGGCCTCGCGCGCGCTTGAGGGGCGGAACCAAAGGCTCACCTCGCGCGATTGACGCGCGAGAACGATCACGCGTGGCTGAACGGACGTGGCTGTTTGAAAATTGAATCTGGAAAGCACGTCATTGGCCGGCGAAGGCACCCGCATATCCAATGTCATGGCCGGACGCCTGTCCTCGACTTGATCGGGGATGTTCCGGCCATCCACGTCTTCCCTTCCGTCATTGCGAGCGAAGCGAAGCAATCCAGACAGCAACCTCGTCAAGCGAAGGCTGGATTGCTTCGTCGCGAGTGCTCCTCGCAATGACGATGAGTGCTTCTCCAAAAAACGTGGATGGCCGGGACATAGGCGAGCGAAGCGACGCCGTCCTTCAGACGGCTATGCCCGGTGATGACAAACTGTGAACGGCGCGAGATGTCTCAGCACATTCGATGGCCGTCAACGCCCGGCACAGAGGAAACTTCAGAAAAACTCTTCCGGGCACGGATCGACGATGCGCCAGAGATCCCTGCCGTTCCTGATCTTCTTCATCTCGTTGGTGAGGCCGCCGTTGCGGCTGATCCACGACTTTACCGTCGGAGGATAATACGACATCAGATCCGATGTCCCCGCGCTGCTGTTGACCTTCAGGCCGAACGTGTAGGCCTTGTCGTAATAGGCCAGGTGAAAGCCAAGGCTGGCGCGCGGCGTCACGCATATCTTGTTCATGGGCACGATGCCGAACACCATCGTACAGGCCGAATTGCAGATGCCGTCGATGATGACGCGCTCACCCCGCGCACGGATGCGCTGATACTTCGCCTTGTATTCTTCGACATAGCCGCCGTGGTCGCGGGTGATGCGCAGGTCCGCATGCGCAGGACCGCTCAACGCGAGCAAAATCGTAGCTGGAACCCAAAATCGCATGTCGGAAATGACCTGGCGCCCAAACGGTACGAAACAGATGAAGCCCAACTTTGGCTTTGTTGTGTTGGAATTTCGTTAAGGGGGATAGGTGGCGAGAGGATTGCCCGCCGCTCGAATTTCGTTCGAACGCAGTACAATTCATGGGACGCGGTTTGCAAAGCGACGCGTCATTGCCGGTCTGCATTGCGTCGGCATAAGAGTAGCGAGCGGATAATGGAGATGATACCATCGAACACCGATCCGGATTTCATTCTGCCTCATGGTTTTGAGACTGTTGCTGTTATGCCCCCGCCTGACACCTCGCAATTGCTGACGTTTCGCTGCCCGAAAGAACTCGAAGGTCTGTTGCCGCCGCCGATCCCCGCCGCACAGGGCCTGCCGGACTGGTTGAAAACCATGCCGCAAGAGGTATCCAGCGAGATCATGGGAGGCCAGAACGACACCGTGAAGCGCTGCCCGCCGTTCGTAGATGCGATGACGTCGGGTTTTCTGATCCCGCTGATCTGCGACATCAAGTTCGAGAACGGTGAGTTTTCCTGGGATAATGATTTGCCGCCATGCAGTACGGTGAATTTCCCGCGCTCGCCACTGGGGCTGCACGACAGCACTCAATTGACCGGCACGCCGTTCTTCGAATCCGACCGCTTCGTGATCAAGTTTCACAATCTCTGGACCATCGAAGCACCGGAGGGTTACTCCCTGCTGTTCACGCATCCCGTCAACAGGTTCGATTTGCCGTTTACGACGCTGACGGGTTGGGTCGATTGCGACAACTATCGCGATGGCTGGATTCATTTTCCGTCGCGGTGGCGCGACACCAGCTTCAGCGGCGTACTGCCGAAAGGAACGCCGGTCGCTCAGTGCTTCCCGGTGAAGCGGGAAAAATGGAATTTGCAAACCGCGGTTTTCACCGACGAGGACACGCAGCGTACGCACGATCTCCTCGGCCTGATGTCGCGCGAGACGGGCGTTTACCGGCGTCAGTTTCGGACCTAGCAGTCCGATTCCAGCATTCGCATCCCGTTGCAGCAGCACTCTTTTGCGAATGTCAAATCCACCCCACTCGCAACGGTCAATTGCTTCGGGCGCGCAGAAAATCCAGCGCCGCACTTGGCTGCAGGAAAATTCGGCCGTGCGATGCGGATACCATCGCTATGACTGAAGGCGCGGCGAACCTGCTCGATCCGTGGGCGGCCGTGCGGAAGAGTGCTTCAGCTTCCTCCCGCTGCCGGAGTTCGAGCAGGCATTTCCCCAGGCGAATCCGCGTATCATCGAGGGGCTTGATCGCGAGCGCGCGGCGATAGAGGTTCGCGGCCTGCGCGTAGTCGCCGTTCCATATCACCGCAGCCGCAAGGGCCAGCAAAGCGTCGTGATGCGCCGGCTCCGCCGCGTGAACTTCGGCAAACACCGCCCGCGCCCGGATACGCTCGTTGCGCTCCGCCAGCGCGTATCCCAAGGCAAGTTGCAGATCGGCCGACAGCGGCTCGAACGTCAGCCCGCTCTCGGTGACGGACATCGCCTCGTCGAGTTGTCCGCTCTTGCGCAACTGGAGTGCGAGTTCGACGAACGCCGGAATGTAGTGCGGTCGCCGGGCGACGGCGCGCCGCAAATGATCCAGCGCTTCGTCTCGGCGGCCGACAGCGGCGAGCATGCCCGCAAGCAACGTTTCGATCGATGGCTCGCCGGTCCTGCGCGCGAATTTCGTCAGATGCACGATGGCCTCGTCGAGGCGGTTTTGGGCCAGAAGGGCGCGCCCAAGGGTTTCCGCGGCGAGCGTATTGCCGCGATCGGATTTCAGGACTTGCGACGCGAGTTGCTCCGCTTCCTCAAGATGCTGCATCTGCAACGCCAGCAGCGCCTTTGCGAGCGCGGGAGGGGGCGGCCTGTTTCGTTCCGGGGAATTGCTCTTTGACATCGGTTCACAAGGATCGCTGGCGCGCACCGCGATATTCGAACTCCCTACCCTCGGAATCGAAAATCCGATTTTCTATCCGGCCCAGCCAGGAGCGCATGGCGGCTTCAATAGGTTAGACCGGGTCACCGCGCAACCCCTCGTCATTCCGGGCTGCGTTCTGACGCGACCCGGAATGACGGTGAAACAAGCGCAACCCTGGTGAGCGCAGCGACAGTCGAAACGACTCGCGCCACGCCCCGGACAAGGCAGCCGGCTCACTTCGGACGAATGGCGTCCGCGGTGCCCTGAATGAACGCGATGATCTTCACCACATCGTCCTCACTCAGTTTGCCGGTGAAGTCCGGCATGCCCTTGTCGACATGCGGACCCTTGAACACAAAGTTCTTCAGGTTCGCGATTGTCTCGGCCCCGACATACCCGAGGTTTCGGACATTGCCGCCCTTATCGACGCCCGGAACGCCATGGCATGTCACGCAACTGCTGACATAGAGCGCCGTCCCTGGCCCGACATCCGCCGGATCGTATTTCACGCCAGCGACAAGGTTCTCCATCTGGTACTTTGTCATTTCCGGCAACGGCGCCTTGCCGCCGATGGCGAAGGTATAAACCCTGCCGGGGTTGTTGTTCTCGGTTGCACGCATGGCAACGCCGAACACGCCGCCCCACCCGACCGCAACCGAAACATACTGCACGCCGTCGAGCATGTAGGTCGAGGCCGCCGCGACGACGCCCGTTCCTGTCGGGCTTTCCCAGAGCTTCTCGCCGGACGTTGCATTGTAGGCGATGAAGCGGCCGTCAGCCGTTCCCTGGAACACGAGGTTGCCCGCGGTGGTCAGAGTGCCGCCATTCCAGGGAGCAACGTATTCCTGCCTCCAGGCTTCCTTCTGTTTCACCGGGTCCCATGCGATGAGCCGGCCGAATGGCAGGCTCTTGGGCGGTGTCGCGTTCAGGATAAAGCCGGTATTCCAGCCGGTGTTGCCGCCGAAATCGCCGGGCTTGTTGGCGTTGTGCTTCCAGTCCTTTTGCGGGGTCAGATTCAACGGTACGTTCTGCGCCGGCAGATAGACCAGACCGGTCATCGGATTGAACGACATCGGGTGCCAGTTGTGTGCGCCGTACGGGCCCGGGATGCTGTCCATTCCTTTCTCCGGATCGCGCGCCGCTGCAACCTCGATCGGGCGTCCGTTGGCGTCATACCCCGTCGCCCAGTTCACATCGACGAAGTTCTTCGCCGAGATGAACTTTCCGTTGGTGCGGTCGATGACGAAGAAGAAGCCGTTCTTCGGCGCGTGAAGAATCACCTTCCTCGGCGCGCCATCGATATTGATATCCGCGAGGATCATCGGCTGGGTCGAGGTATAGTCCCAGTGATCGCCCGGCGTTTCCTGATAATGCCAAACGTATTTTCCGGTGTCGGCATTCAGCGCGACTATCGACGCAAGATAGAGGTTGTCGCCGCCCGCAGGGCTGCGGAGATGACGGTTCCAGGGCGAGCCATTGCCGGTCCCGATATAGACGAGGTTCAATTCGGGATCGAACGTGATGGTGTCCCACACAGTTCCGCCGCCGCCGTTGATCCAGTACTTGCCGGCCGGGTCCCACGTTTTGGCGGCCTTCTCCATCGATTCATCTTCGAACGGTTTCGACGGATCGCCTGGAACGACGAACCATCGCCAGGCCTGGTTGCCGGTTTCGGCATCGTAGGCCGTGACGTAGCCACGCGCGCCGTACTCCGCGCCACCGTTACCGATCACAACCTTTCCGTTCACGACGCGCGGCGCGCCGGTGATCGTGTAGGAGTGCTCCTTGTCGATCAGCGTATCCTTCTCCCAGACTTGCTTGCCGGTGACGGCATCGAGCGCAATCAGCCGTCCGTCATAGGCGCCGAGGAAGATCTTGCCCTTGTGAAGCGCAACGCCGCGATTCACGACATCGCAGCAACCCTTGTACCCGATGCTGCGCGGCACCTTCGGATCGAAGGTCCAGATCTTCTTGCCGGTGCGGACGTCGACCGCATGCACGACGCTCCATGACGCGGTCACGTACATGATCCCGTCGATGACGATGGGCGTGGCTTCGACCCCGCGCGACGATTCGAGATTATACGTCCACATCAGGCCGAGATTTTTGACGTTGTCGGTATTGATCTGCTTCAGCTTGCTGAAGCGGGTTTCGCCGTAATCGAGGCCCACGGCCGGCCAGTCGTTCGATGTCGCGGTGTTGGCCTTGATGGAATTTTGATCGACTGCGGAAGTGACTGCCTTGATGTGTTCAGGCGATCCCTTCGCCGGCGCTTGCGCCGAGGCTGCGGAGAAGCTGACGAGGGTCGCAACGGCGGACGCGATCATCAAAAAACCCAGCGGTGAGCGCTGGGTTACGGCATTTGTTGCAAATTGTCGGCGAGCAGACGGGCTAGCAGGACGTATCATGCATTCCTCCCATGGCCTCTCACGGGCCTGGTTGAATGTTAGACGCAAAAGAGGAAGCGTCAATGAAACGGTGTTGCGCATTGCAACGAAGGCCAGCCTCCCTCTTGCAGCGCACGCACGTCGCTTTCTGTGAATCCTGAGCCAAGGACGAGGCCGTTTGCGTCTCGTCATGCCGCGTCTCGGTTTCTTTGCCGCGCGTGGGTCTAAGAGAATAACTCGGGGCGAACTAGATTCCGCTCCCGGCGGTGAAGCAGAAGATTTCCGCGCTATACGCACGCTCTGGTCTGGGCGCGCAGAGATGACTGCGTCCGTCGGGGTTATCCCGGTTTCGCTCAACTTTCTCAGGCGGGACACGAAGCCACTTCCCGTCTTCACGGCGTCTGGCAAACCAGACGCCAGCTTCGTTGCGGGCTTCGGTCGGGTAGCAGTCGTGTTGATTACAACACGACAGGCTGGGGTTATCCGGCCTCATCCAGGTCGAGTAAAACTTCTCGTGGATTGGCTCGTCCTGCGGCGGGTGTTGGTGTTGCGCACTCGCGCGGATGGCTCCGGACAAAAGTCCGGCGGACATCAGGACCACAATGCTGCGCCAAGTGCCCACGGGCGCTGCTCCGGCCACGCTCCCGGCACAACCGGGATGAAGCCCCCGCGCCAGTCTAACACCGTAACGGCCGGAGAAAAATGATCGATGCCACGGCGAGAACAATACCACGCCGTCAAGACGAACGCCGTCCACGATCTCGCCTGCCCTGAGCAAGTGCTACGACTAAGCGGGTTGCGGCCACCCGCTCAAACGGCAATGAAAGACGTTTTGCCAAGTGATTGATTTTGGCGCGCTCCGAGAGATTCGAACTCCCGACCCTCGGAATCGAAATCCGATGCTCTATCCAGCTGAGCTAGGAGCGCTGCTGGCGGCACAATAGCCAAGCAGGACGTGAAAGCTACCCCCGAAGACCGTCGCGAGTCACTTTTTCAGGTCTTTGGATGCGACCGGGCAGCCGTAATCATCTGTCCCAGTTCAAGGAAATGGCTTTTCCGCGGCGAGCTTCTGCGCCAGGCAAGCCCGACCACCCGCTGCGGCTCCGGATCGGCGAACCGCATCAGGTGGATATCCCCCCGCCGGATTTCGAGCGGCACAGCTAGTTCCGGCAGCAGCGTCATGCCGAGACCGTTCGCCACCATCTGCACCAGTGTCGACAGGCTCGATGCGCCGAAAGTGTTGATGTTCTCGATCCGCCGCAGGCTGCAAAAAGCCAGCGCCTGATCGCGCATACAGTGGCCTTCTTCCAGAAGAAGCAGCCTGTCCTCCTCCAGCAGGTCGGGTGTCGCCTTGACGCGGTCCGACATGCGATGCGACGCCGCCATCGCCAGCAGGAAACGGTCATCGAACAACCGGATCGTCTCGATGTCGGGATGCTCGACAGGCAGCGCCAGCAGCAGCACATCGAGCTGACCGTCGACAAGTTCGCTGACAAGCGACTGGGTCTGGCTTTCGCGAATGTGCAGGTCGAGATCCGGGAACGAGTCACGAAACATCGGCAGCAATTGCGGGAGAATATACGGCGCCACCGAAGGAATAACGCCGAGACCAAGGGGCCCGGACAGGACGTTGCCCTGCCGCCGCGCGAAATCGACAATGTCGCGCACGTCGGCAAGAATCCGCGCGGCCCGCTGCGCGATTTCCTTGCCGCCCTCGGTCAGCATCACGCCATTGCGGCTGCGCTCCAGAAGCTGGATGCCGAGGGACTTCTCCAGTTCCTGAATCTGCATCGACAGCGCGGGCTGGGTGACGGCGCAGTGTTCCGCGGCCTTGCCGAAATGGCGAGACCGGGCGACGGCGTCGAAATACTTGAGTTGCTTGAGCGACACCATTCGATCAGTTCTTCTTATTTATATTTGCTCTTAATACGATCAGACCTGATTGAAAAGGCCTTCCGGGCCTCGCTTGAACAGTTGTTCGGCAACATCGCGTCAAGTGGACGGCGTGCCAATGGAGACCGTGACGCGGAAAGTGGCCATTATTCCGCGAGGACTACGCGCGAGTAAATTCCGCGTTGCGAGGCATGTCGCCATACCTGACCCTTACGATCACACTCTTGAAGGTGGAACAGATTCCTCGTCCGCACGCGCACAGCGAACCGAACGCGCGCATCTCGTTGACAGAAAATCGCCATGCGACGTAGCCTTGCCGCGATCCGCTACGTGAGCCCGGCTCCCGGCCGGGCTGAACTTGCAACGCAAGGAGCACGGCAATGCGTGAACCCAACCCAGAGAAACTCGATGCACTCGTCAACCGCATGCTCGGCGATATGGGCGCTTGCGTATCAGGCGCGCTTGTCGTTCTCGGAGATCACTTGGGAATTTACAAAGCCATGGCAGATGGCGAGGGCATGACGCCGGAAGAACTCGCCAAAGCCACCGGTCTCAAAGAGCGCTACTTGCGTGAGTGGTTGTCGGCGCAGGCGGCTTCCGGCTTTGTTGAGTATGACGATGAAACCGGTCGCTTCAGCCTCAATCCCGAACAGTCGATGGTCTTCGCCAACGAAGACAGCCCGGCTTTTTTCGCTGGTGGATTTGAAGTCGTGCAATCGATGTGGCTCGACGAGCCAAAAGTGGCCGAAGCCTTCCGGACCGGCAAGGGCCTCGGCTGGCACGAACACAGCAACTGCCTGTTCCGCGGCACCGAACGGTTCTTCCGCCCGGGCTACAACGCGAATCTGATCGCGAGCTGGATTCCCGCGCTTGAAGGCGTGAAGGACAAACTGGAGCGCGGCGCATCCGTCGCCGATGTCGGCTGCGGCTACGGGACCTCCACGATCCTGATGGCGCAGGCCTACCCTCGCTCTCACTTCACAGGCTTCGACTATCATGGAGCTTCAATCGAGCGCGCAAAGGAGGCCGCGAAAGCAGCCGGTGTCGACGACCGCGTCAGCTTCGAGCGCGCCTCGGCGGCCGATTTCCCCGAGCGAAAGTACGACCTCATCGCCATGTTCGATTGCCTGCATGACATGGGCGACCCCGTCGGCGCCGGAAAACATGTGAAGCAGGCACTGGCCAAAGACGGCACCTGGATGATCGTGGAGCCAATGGCAAAGGATTGTCTAAAGGACAACCTCAACCCAATTGGCCGCATCTACTACGGGGCGTCCACGATGATCTGTACGCCGGCATCGCTCGCGCAAGACGTCGGCCTCGGGCTCGGCGCACAGGCCGGAGAAATGAGGCTGCGCAAGGTCGCGCTCGACGCAGGATTCTCGCGCTTCCGCCGCGCCACGGAGACGCCG
>JAGVII010000494.1 GCA_020056155.1 Afipia sp. | reverse complement strand
GCGTTCGAGGTGCTTCACGGCGTTCTCGTAATTGGCGATGCGATAGTAAGCCCAGCCCAGCGAATCCACGATGTAGCCGTCATCCGGCCGCTGCTCGACGGCGCGGCGGATCATCTTCATGCCCTCATCGAGATTGATGCCCTGATCGATCCACGAATAGCCGAGATAGTTCAGGACGTGCGGCTGCTCGGGCTGCATCTCGAGCGCCTTCTTCAAATCGACCTCGGCCTTCGCCCACTGCTTCGAGCGCTCGTTGCAGATGCCGCGGAAATAATAGAACACCCAGTTCGGCTTGTCGGTGGTGCTGGCCTGGGCCTCGATGCCTTTGCCGTAGGTCTCGGCGCAATCGGCGAACTTCTTGCGGGCACGCTCGATATTGCCGAGCGCCATAATCGCCTCGACATCCTTCGGATCGTCGGCGACGACATCGTTCAGAATCTTGATCCCTTCCTCGGTGCGATCAACGGCATCGAGATCGGTCGCAAGCTGGATTTGCGCGTTGCGCTTGAGCGGCGAAGTCGCGGGCACCCGCTCATAGATCTTGATCGCCATCTGCGGCTTCTTGACCGTCTCATACAGATCGGCCAGCGACAGCAGCGCGAGGGAATGGTTCGGGTTGAGGTAGAGCGCAAGCTGAAGATAGACCAGCGCAAGGTCCTCGCCGCCGCGGCGCGTCAGCGATGCGCCGATGCCGTACAGCGCTTCCGCCGCGCCCTGCTGCGGATTTTCCGCCAGCGGCGACAGCTTCTTGCCGGCCTTGGTTTCGCGAATGCCTTCCACCACCAGCGGATGCCGCGCGAGTTTCTTGTCGAAGCCCTGATAGATGGCGGTCGCGGCAGCCGCGTCCTTGTTGCGCGACAGCCAGCGCGCATAGGCATCCGACACCCGCAAGGCGGAGTCGTCGAGCTTGTAGGCGCGCTCGAAGCGGGCGCCGGCTTCCTTCTGCTTGTTGGCGAGTTCAAGAATCATGCCGGTGTGCAGATCCTTGAAGATCGGATACCACTCCGGCCCCGCCAGCCTGTCGATGCTCGAGACCGCGCTCTGGGTATGGCCCGCGCCGTAGCTGGCCCAGCCGGACAACAGCGTCGCGACCAGATCGGTGATCGGTCCGCGGATCGACTGATTGATGTTCTGCTGGGCGGCGGCGTAATTCTTCTGCTTCAGCGAGCGGACGCCTGCCACCAGCCGCGCGACGCGGTTGTTCTTGTCGATGGTCAGAATGCGGTCGGCGAGTTTCACCGCTGCGTCGATGTCGCCATCGGCAAGCGCTGCGATAAAGGCACGGTCGAGCAGTTCGCTGTTCTTCGGATCCGAGCGCAACGCCGCGCGGTAGAAGGCCGACGCCGCAGTCGCGTCGCGCTCCACGCTGGCATGGCGCGCGGCGAGATAGCTTCCCGCTACCGTCAGGCCGATAAGATCGCGCGCGCTCGGATATGGTGCCTGCTTGGCGTCCTGGCTGGCGCTGGTCCGGGTCTGCGCCGCGAGCGGCCCGCCACAGGCGAGAACCGACACCAATCCGAGTGTGGCGACAGCTACGCGGCTGAAACGACGTTGGAATATCACGCTCGCCGACTCCATAGATTGAAGGTGGTGCGACCGGTCAGAACCCAGCAGCACCGGGACAATGGCTTGTTTGGCCCGCATCCGCAAGGATTCGGGGCGGCCGGCCGAGGAGCCCAGTGTCCTGAATCCGAAGTTCGCCTCATTTTGCAGCACCTTTCGTAGCGAACTTCGGATTCAAAAGGACACTGGAAAATTATGATTCTAGTGTGATTTTGGTTCGCAAGTCCGCAAAAGACCGCGCCATAAAAACGAGGCGGACTTGCGAACCATCACACTAGCTAGTGTGGCGCAATCGTGGCGATCAGCGGTTCTCGCGCAATCGTGCTTACATTGACTGATAATTAGGCCCGCCGCCGCCTTCCGGCGGAACCCACGTAATATTACCGTTGGGGTCCTTCACATCGCAGGTTTTGCAGTGGACGCAGTTCTGCGCGTTGATCTGGAACCGCGGGCCGGAATCTTCCTCGACCCACTCGTAAACGCCCGCCGGGCAATAGCGGTTCGACGGACCGGCAAACACGTCGTGTTCCGAGGTCTTTTGCAGGTTCATGTCCGCGACCTTGAGGTGGATCGGCTGATCTTCCTCATGGTTGGTGTTGGACAGGAACACCGATGACAGTTTGTCGAAGCTCAGCTTGCCGTCGGGCTTCGGTCCAGGAATCGGCTGATGCGCCTTGGCGGGATCGAGCGTCTTGCGGTCGGGTTTGGCGTGGGACAGCGTTCCGAACAGCGAGAAGCCGAACAGCGTGTTGGTCCACATGTCGAAGCCACCGAGCCCGACGCCGATGATAGTGCCGAATTTCGACCACAGCGGCTTGACGTTGCGGACCTTGCGCAGGTCGTGGCCCACTGCGGAATCGCGCCAGCCATTTTCATACGCGGCCAGTTCGTCATTGGCGCGGCCCTCCGCCAGCGCCGCCGCGACGTGCTCGGCCGCCTGCATGCCGGTGCCCATCGC
>JAGVII010000259.1 GCA_020056155.1 Afipia sp. | reverse complement strand
ATTGAGCGCGTGAACCGCGATCCCGCGCGGTGTGACGCCGAGCTTTTCATGCGCGCTCCATTGGTTGGGCACGGTCTTGCATAACGCGATCATCTGCCGGACGGCGGCGGTCTTGCGCTGCAGCTCGGCCTTCCGCGCGCCGGTGGCGTGATCGGCCTTGTCGTGCAGCGCCCTGAGGATGATGCCGCCATGCTCGGCGAGAAGGCCGATGGTGTTGGTGGTCAGGAGCTGGTTGTAGCCGAGCGCGGTGGAGATCGCGCGGGCGCCGGGCCGGTTGCCTTCCAGCCCCGCCTGCACATCGTACTTGCCGTTGCCGCCGGATTCGAAGCTGTAGATCCGCACGGCCTGGTCCCGGGTCAGGCCATAGCTCGATGCAACGCGGGCGTAAGCGCGCTTGTAGTCGATCTCGGTGGCGGGCTTGCGCGGGGTGAAGTGGAAGTGCTCCAGCGCCCGGCTGAGGAAATCCGCCACGACCGGCAACGGCGCGCGGGATTTCCGCGGCTTCTCCGGCGGCGAAGGATCGACCGGCTTCCGCGGGCCGGTATAGACCGGCGGCTGGGTCAGGACATAGTCCTCGGCGACGATGACCTCGCGGTTGCGGCGTTTGGCGTTGCGCGCGCGCCGCTTGTCGCTGATCGCGGTCCAGTAGGCGGAGGCGGCCTCATCGAACGGCTGGCGGACGGCGTTGTATTCGGCGAGCTTGCGGCGATACTCCGCGATCTGCTGCGGCGTCTGGGCGATTGCGGCGGACGACAGCGTCGCCGCGATTGCAGCGGCGACCATGCCTGACATCATCCACCGCAGGCATCTCACATGAACACCGCCACGTTTTGCCGGCTGACCAGCACCGGCTGTCTGTCGGCATTCCACAACGTCGTCGCCTGGCTGGAATAGCCGCCCACGACGTTCTCGGCCTTGGTCTGCAGGAGCCACCAGCCGTCATTGGTGTCCAGCCTGTCGGTCAGAAGGTCGATCGCCCAGGTCATGGTGCTGATCGGCCCCGGCCGCTCGAACAGCACCAGCGCCGCGGGCGGCGGCGCGTCGGTGAGCGCGACCAGCGCCGCTGTCGATGCCGGTTTCGCCGGGTCCTGATGGCGCAGCCAGATCGAGAAAATCGGATGCTGGCCCTGGCTGAAGGGCGGATTGCCGCCGGCGAACCGGCCCTCGAAATGCTGGATGAAATTCAGTCCGGGAATCTTGCGGAAGAACGGCGGACAGGTTTCCGGTTCCGGAACTGCCGGCGCGGCGAGGCTGCCGTATCCGACCGCGGAGGCGCGGGCGGTGCCGTAGCAAAGCGTCGCCCGTGTCGCGAGACCAGCCTCGCCGAACAGGTCGACGCCGACGAACACGGTGGATTTGCCTCTGCGCAGCACCGTCGGGCGGATCATCACGGTGCCGGCCGCGGGGCCGACGAAACTGAATTGTGCGGAGCGCAATGGCGGAAGGTCGCCGTAGTGCTGCGCCACGCTCTCAAGGCAGAAGGCGGCGGACAGGCCGCCGTAGATGGTGCGGCCCTGAAGCCAGTCTTCCGTCGCGGTGACGGAACTGGTCTCGCCGTCGGCGGTGATGCTTGCCATCAGTGCGGTGAAATCAATCATCGTATTGAACCTGTTCCCGAAATTTGCCGACGAGATATATCCACGCGATGCGCCGGGCTTCTGGTCATGGCTCCCATGATGACAGACTCGCGGGAGCATCACACTGCGGACTGCATACAAACTTGCTTTGACTCACCGCAGACTCAATCCGTCAGTAAAGCTGACCGAATCGAGTTATCAACAGGCGTTTGATCGGCACTTTCGAATCATTCTCGCTTCACGTTACGAGATCGTTTCAAATGTGAAGCTTGCGTGACTGTGGCGTTCGCGTGCGGGGCGACGATCATGAACAAAATTGTTTCGCCGAAAGGTATTGTTTCGCGTGAGTTGTCGAAGTTGTTCGGCGATGTTCCTAAGCCGGATCGCGCCGAATGGGAAAAGACACTCAAGGCGCTGAAGCCGTGGTTGAGCCCGGAGAAATTCGCGGAGACCGAGGCGATCCACTGGCGCATGTTCGAGCGCGCGAATCGCTGGCACGAAAGCCAGGTGTCTTCATCGAACGATTGATGCTCTGCAGCGACTGAGGTTCCGCGCGTCATTGCAAGGAGCGATGCGGCGCAACAATCGTCCTTGCCTGCCGAAGGCTGGCGTGTTTCGCGCAGGCGCTCACACGCCGCTGCTGGCCGGCGTCTCGATCGGCACATCGCTCGCCTTGGTGCGGTCCGGCGTCTCGTCCTTCCAGCGCACCGATCCCAGCGGCCGCTCCAGCATGCGATGAACCTTGATCGGTTCCGGTCCCAGATGAAATTCGATGGCCTTGAGCTGCACCTCGCGCTCGGACTGGGTCGAGCGGTTGCGCTGGCGCAGATAGTCCAGCCAGGTCGGACAGTGATAGCGCTCGATCCACAGTTCCGGGTCGGCGATATCGCGTGCAATCGACCAGTCATAGGCGCCGTTGCGCT
>JAGVII010000818.1 GCA_020056155.1 Afipia sp. | reverse complement strand
TGCGAATGTTAGAATCGACGGACCACTAGCAATTATAGATTCTAGTGGAGTTTTGGATTTGACATTCGCTTTGCTGAACCCGCCGCCAGCAGGGTGCGAATGTCAAATCCACTCCACTAGCGCGCGGCTTTCTCTTCAAGTCCCGACATCTGCGTCCGCTGCGCCAACGCGTCTTCAACTTCCGTCAGGCCGACGCCGCGCGATTTCAGCAGCACAAGAAGATGGAAAATCAGATCGGCGCTTTCGGCGATCAGATGATCACGATTGTTTTCAATGGCGGCGATAACGGTTTCCACCGCCTCCTCGCCCAGCTTCTTGGCGCAGTGATCGGCACCCCTGTCCAGCAGCTTGCGGGTATAGGACGCATCGCCTCCCGACGCCGCGCGGGCATCGATGGTGGCTGCAAGGTCGTGGATCGTAAAACGGCTCATAAGGTGCTTTCTATCACTTCCCTACCCCGGTAGGGAGCGCAAAGAGTTGATCCGATTCAGGTATTTGGCATGCGGCAGACGGCCTTCCTTTACCGAGGCTCATGGATCGAGCCGCATCGGCAATCCGGCGCGGACCATGTGGTCCTTGGCCTGGCGGATGGTGAACTCGCCGAAATGGAAAATCGACGCGGCCAGTACCGCGGTGGCGTGGCCCTCGCGGATGCCCGCCACCAGGTGGTCGAGATTGCCGACGCCGCCCGAGGCGATCACCGGGACGTTCACGCTGTCGGCGATGGCGCGGGTCAGCGGAATGTCGAAACCCTGCCGGGTGCCGTCCCGGTCCATCGAGGTCAGCAGGATTTCTCCCGCGCCCAATGAGACCACTTCCTGCGCGTATTCGATGGCGTCGATTCCGGTGGAGTTGCGCCCGCCGTGGGTGAAAATCTCCCAGCGAGACCCGCCGCCGGGACGCGCAACGCTCTTGGCGTCGATCGCCACCACGATGCACTGATCGCCGAACTTTTCCGCGGCTTCCTTGACGAATTCGCGCCGGGACACCGCCGCCGAATTGATCGACACCTTGTCGGCGCCGTAGGTCAACAGCGTGCGGATGTCCTCGACCTTGCGCACGCCGCCGCCGACCGTCAGCGGCATGAAGCAGGCTTCCGCCGTGCGCCGCACCACATCGAGAATGGTGCCGCGGTTCTCGTGGGTCGCGGTGATATCGAGAAAACAAAGTTCGTCCGCGCCCGCCGCATCGTAGGCAATCGCGGCCTCGACCGGATCGCCCGCATCACGCAGGTCGACGAAGTTGACGCCCTTGACCACACGGCCGTCCTTGACGTCGAGACAGGGAATGACACGAACCTTGAACATCGGGTGTTTCAGACCTTCCTGTGTCGTCGCGTATGTTGCTTGCGCATGATCTGATCCGAAAACCGGTTCCCACTTTTCGGGATCATGCGCGCCGCGCGTTGCGGATCAGCGTTAATGCCTCGGCCGGATCGATGCGGCCATCGTAAAGCGCCCGGCCGGAGATCGCGCCTTCCAACTTTTTGGCGCGCGGCTCCAGCATCGCCTTCACGTCGGCGATGGATGCGAAGCCGCCGGAGGCAATCACCGGAATCGAGATCGCATCCGCGAGCGCAATGGTCGCGTCGAGGTTAAGACCCTTCAGCAGTCCATCGCGCGCGATGTCGGTAAAGATGATCGCGGCGACGCCCGCGTCCTCGAACCGCCGGGCGATGTCGAGTGCAGTGACCGTCGACGTCTCCGCCCAGCCTTCGACCGCGACCTTGCCGTCGCGCGCATCGAGACCGACCGCAACCCGGCCTGGAAATTTCTTCGCGGCATCCTTCACCAGCGACGGATCGCGCACCGCTGCCGTGCCGATGATGACACGCCGGACGCCCTTGGACAGCCAGGCCTCGATCGTCGCAAGATCGCGGATGCCGCCGCCGAGCTGCACCGGAAATTTCACGACCTTGAGCATGCTCTCGACGGCTTGTGCGTTCATCGGCTTGCCGGCAAACGCGCCGTCGAGGTCAACGACGTGAAGATATTCGAAGCCCTGCGTCTCGAAGGTTTTCGCCTGCGCGGCCGGATCGAGATTGAACACGGTCGCGCGCGCCATGTCGCCCTGTTCGAGGCGCACGCACTGGCCGTTCTTGAGATCGATGGCGGGAAAGAGAATCACGGCTTCCACTTCAGAAAATTCGAGATCAGGGCCAGCCCGAAACGCTGGCTCTTTTCGGGGTGAAACTGCGTGCCGATCGCGGTGTCCTTGCCGACAATTGCGGTGACGGGCCCGCCATAATCCGCGCGCGCAATGACATCCGCCTCGTTGGCGGGGTTGAGATGATAGGAGTGCACGAAATAGGCGTGGCGGCCCTTGTCGCCGAGCGGCAGCCGCTCCAGCACCGGATGCTCGCGCACCAGATCGAGCGTGTTCCAGCCCATATGCGGAATTTTCAGGTTTTCCTCGCTGGGCGAGATCTTCACGACATCGCCCGCGATCCAGTCGAGGCCGGGCGTCGTGACGTATTCCTTGCCCTGCGTTGCCATCAGCTGCATGCCGACGCAGATGCCGAAGAACGGCCGCGCCTTGTCGCGCACCGCTTCCGTCATCGCGTCCACCATGCCGTTCAGGCCATCGAGGCCCTTGCGGCAATCCGCGAACGCGCCGACGCCCGGCAGGACAATGCGATCGGCGCGGAACACGGTCTCGGGATCGCGCGTCACGACGATCCTCAAGGGCTGCTCCATGCTGCGCGCGGCGCGCTCGAAAGCCTTCGCCGCCGAGTGGAGATTGCCGGAGCCGTAATCGATAATCGCAACGCTCAACGCGACGCTCCAGGTTCAGGAAACAGGCCGATCACACTCTCCGACTGCGTCAGCGACGCACGCGGCAACGGCGGCGGTGCACTCGCGTTGCCGCGATTGCCGTCGCGTGCCGTCTTGGCGTTCCAGCGTTCAAAAAAGCGGCGCTCCGCGGCTTCTTCCGAATCCGCCACGACGATATCGAGCTGGCGCCATTTGCGGCGGGACAGCTTCCAGCGCCGCAGCGAACCAGCCTCAAGGCCGACCAGCAACGCGATAACGGCCATCACCACAAAGCGCGCGCCCGATCCGACGCCGAACGACCACATCGCGATTTCAGCTGCGATCGTGATGACGAGGTAGCCGAACGTCGCCAGCCACAGCCGATGCCACAGCAACCAGAAGATGGAGGCGACGAAGGCCCAAAAATAAAATCCGTCCCGCACGAACACGAGCTGTTCCGGCGCCGTGCGCACATCGGTGCCGTAATAGCTCGCCGGGCCGTGAACCGTGTAAACCGCCATGATCGTTCTCCGGAACCCCGTTTGCGCGCGATCAGTGAAAGATCGTGCGTCGCCCGATGGTCCAAAAGTGAATTCCAGCGCATGCCCGGCATGCGCTTCACGTGAGGTCAGCCGCCGAGCGTGCCCTTGGTCGAGGGAATTTCGCCCGCCGCGCGCGGATCGATCGCCACCGCGGCGCGAAGTGCGCGCGCCAGACCCTTGAAGCACGACTCGGCGATGTGATGGTTGTTCTCGCCGTACAGCGTCTCGACATGCAGTGTCACGCCGGCATTGATCGCGAAGGCGTTGAACCACTCGCGCACCAGCTCGGTGTCGAACTCGCCGATCTTGTCGCGCGGGAATTCGGCCTTGAACACCAGCACCGGCCGTCCCGAAATGTCGATAACGACACGCGACAGCGTTTCGTCCATCGGCATGTGGATGCTGGCATAGCGGGTGATGCCCTTCATGTCGCCGAGCGCCTGCTTCACAGCCTGCCCGAGCGCAATGCCGACGTCTTCCGTGGTATGGTGGTAATCGATATGGAGATCGCCGTCGGCCTGCACGGTGATG
>JAGVII010000729.1 GCA_020056155.1 Afipia sp. | reverse complement strand
GCAGAGACGGGAAGAAGCATCGCACGCTTGGCACCCCTGGTCTTGGCGATCTCGAGCGCTCGCTCAACAGCAGCCTTGTCGCCGGAGACCACCACCTGCCCGCCGCCATTGTCGTTGGCGGCCTGACAGACCTGGCCCTGCGCGGCTTCCTCGGCCACCGCGACGGCGGCTTCGTAATCGAGCCCGAGCAGCGCAGCCATCGCGCCGACGCCCACCGGCACGGCTTTCTGCATGGCGAGACCGCGTGTGCGCAGCAACTTCGCCGTATCGCTGATCGAGAAACTGCCCGCCGCGGCCAGTGCGGAGTATTCGCCTAGCGAATGACCGGCAACGAAGGCCGCATCGCGCGCGATGTCGATCCCCGCTTCGCTCTCCAGCACACGCAGCGTCGCCAGCGACACGGCCATCAGCGCCGGCTGGGCGTTCTCGGTCAGTTGCAGCGTCTCCGCAGGACCGTCCCAGATGATCGCGGTGAGCTTTTGCCCGAGCGCCGCATCGACCTCGTCGAACACGGCCCTGGCTGCCGGAAATGCGTCGGCGAGCGCCTTGCCCATGCCGACCGTCTGCGATCCCTGTCCCGGAAAGGTGAATGCTGATGTCATGGAAGTCCCCTGAAAAGATAGGCCGTAAGACACCGCCGGGGCGGCGGGTGTCAAGCTGCGGCGCGGCGGCGGTCTACCGCACGGCATTATTCAGCCATTGACCGGGTCGTCCAGCGAACCGGCAGGCCAGCGGCCGATATGATGCAATGGACGGAACCCGGCCTCCAACAACGCGTTAACCGACGGGGCGCTCAGTGGAGTGCCATGATGGAAAATGATCCTCGCAAGCCGCAAACCTTGGCTCTTGCGCCGGTCGTGATCTTTGCGCTGGTTCTGGCCGCCGTTTTTGGTGCGGCGCTGATTACTGCGTTCCACACCACGCCGATCGTGGTTTCGGCCACCGACACGGCGCCGCCGGGCACGACGGGAATGGCAAAGCCGCCTCCGGCGACGGAACGTCGTTAAGCCTTCGTCCGGGGCTAAAAGCCTGACGCAGCCTGATTGCCATCGACCACCGCGCCGGTTCGCGCGCGCCGCACGTTGCTGACAAGTTCGCCCGGACGATCCTGATCCTTCGGGCGCGATGTCGCGAGCCGCAGCACCGCGGCGTAACCCGGCTGCACCTCCATCCGGCCGGCATGCGGACCGCGCGTCAGGATTTCGTGCACGCGGCGCAGCTTGTAGCAAGGCACGTAGAACAGCAGATGGTGTTCGAGATGGTAGTTGACGTAGTACGGCGCGACGAACAGCCGCTCGAGGAAACCGGCACGCGTGGTGCGCGTGTTGCGTAGCGGATCGTTGCTGTCGGGCACGACGGCGTGTTCAGCGATATTGCGGATGCGGGTGATCACCATCATCCATGTCATCAAAGGGGTGAGCCAGAGCAGCGGATAGGCCCACCACACGCCTGCCGCAGCCAGCCCTGCGAACAAGATCGCATTGACCACGATCTGCGGGCCGAGTTTTTCCCAGAAGTTCGCGGCGCGCTGGCGCAATGGCCATGTGGGCTCGCCAATGGCATTCAGAAACTGCGCCTTGCGCTGCTGGTAGCCGGTCTGGCCGGTGATATCGCGCCAGAATTTCCGCCGGTAGCTTGGCTGCGTGATCGGAAACGGCGCGGACAGGATCAGGTCCGGATCGTTGTCCTGCTGGGTGTGGGCATGGTGCTGAAGATGATAGCGGCGATAGGCCCGCGTCTCCGCGAAAACCGGATAGGCGCAGAACCACTGGCTGAGAAACATGTTCAGCCGGTCGCCGTTCGCGAGACTGCCGTGGGCCCCGTCGTGCATCAGGATCGCAAGGCCAAGCTGGCGCGAGCCGATGACGCCGACCGCCAGCAGGAACGTGAAAGGATTCGGCCAGACCGCAACCATCGCAATCGATCCAAGGATGAGGGTCCACGCATGAACGATCAGCGCGACACCCTTCCACGTCGAGCGCGTGCGCACCTCCATCAATTCGTGCTCGGTCATCAGATCGCGTGCCCGGATGCGTGGAGCATTCATTGGTGTTTCTCCATTTTATCTTGTGGCGCTTCATCGGAGGAATCCGTCGCGCCGACGAGCCGGAGCCTTGCGCCATCGGCCTGGGGTCCAAGCAGGCGCAGCATCTCGGCGACAAGATCGTCGGCGGATCGCCCCATCGCGTGCCCTTCGATGGTCACGCCGATCGCGATCGCCCAGAACCGCCGTGCGCTCGTTTCCGGATCGAGGCGCGAATGCCATCCGCGCGCGATCATTTCCGCCGCGTAGGCACGCAACCCCTCGGAGTGCAGCCGCTCGACGGTGCGCTCCACCAGCGGCGCAAGATCCTGTCGGCGGCGGGTCAATGTCATCGCTTCGACGAAGAAACCGACGGCATCCGTCCGCATTACGCTTTCGACCAGCGAACGAGTGTAATCATTCGGCGAAAGCTGCTTGCCGGCGTTCTGCTCGGCGGCGCGGGCGACATACAGCACGTCGCGGCAAGCCGCCTCGACAAACAGCGCCTCCTTGGTGCGGAAGTAGTATGTGATCTGGCTCGGGAAAGCGTCTGCCGCGCTTGCGATTTCCGCGATGGAAACACCGGCGACCCCACGCTCCTTGAAAAGTCCGCTGGCTGCATCGAGCAGACGCGACCGCATCTGCCGCCCCGCCGTGCGGGTGGCACGGATGGCGTGTTTCGGGGCGCTCGAACGGTCCTTGGCCGACGTGGTTTTCATGGCGCGCTCATCGTCACGGAATCAGAAACACTGGATCCCGATACAGTTATTTGTATGATATACAAACAAACTGGTCAAGGCTTTGAACGGCGTCCGATAACCCGGCGCCCCGCCAAGATGCCTTGCAAACAGCCCCGGAATCCTTATAACCGCGCCATCCGTGGATCCCGGCCGGGAGCTGAACGGACGGTCTCAGCAATTTCACCTTTGGCGAATTGATGTGACAGGGCCAGTCGGTCCGTCGTCCCGTGCTTCCGCCTTCTGAGCAATATCGAGGTCCTTTCCGAAGGTCTCGAAGGGCTTGCCGCCAGGAACCGCGCTAACACTGGAAAGGACTCCCATGCCTCTTTACGAGCATGTTTTTCTCGCGCGTCAGGATGCGAGCGCCCAGCAGGTCGAGGAATTCACCACGCAGATTACCGGCGTGATCGAAGGTCTCGGCGGCAAGGTCACCAAGACCGAGAACTGGGGCGTGCGCTCCCTCACCTACCGCATGAACAAGAACCGCAAGGCTCACTTCATGCTGCTCAACATCGACGGCCCCGCAGCGGTGGTCGCCGAGATCGAGCGTCAGGAACGTATCAACGAAGACGTCATCCGTTATCTCACCGTTCGCGTCGACGAGCTGGAGGAAGGTCCCTCCGCCATGATGCGCAAGGCCGAGCGTGACCGCGACGAGCGCGGTGGCGGCGGCTTCCGCGGCGATCGCGAAGGCGGCGGCTTCCGTGGCGGCGACCGCGAAGGCGGTGGCTTCCGTGGTGATCGCGGTCCGCGCCGTCCGCGTGATGAAGACGCACCCGCGTCGGTAGAGGAGTAAGAACCATGGCTGAAGCAGGTGCACGCCGTCCGTTCTTCCGCCGCCGCAAGACGTGCCCGTTCACGGGCCCGAACGCGCCGAAGATCGACTACAAGGATTCGAAGCTGTTGATGCGTTACGTGTCCGAGCGCGGCAAGATCGTGCCGAGCCGTATCACGGCCGTGTCGGCAAAGAAGCAGCGTGAACTCGCCCGCGCCATCAAGCGCTCGCGGTTCCTCGGCCTTCTGCCTTACGTGATCCGCTAAACGATATAGCGAGCGCGGAACTCCGCGCTCGCAATTCTCTCGACATTTAACTCTCATAACACTGCGGGGTCGTCCCACGGTGGATGGTTGGGGTCTTCGGACCTCTAACTGCTCGAAAGGAGCAGGACAGCTGATGATGACGAGCATCCTCATAGCAGTCGCGGCCGGCCTCGCGTCGGCACTGATGTTCGCGTCGATCGTGTCCGGCGCGCTGATCTCGATCGTGCTGTTTTACCTGGCACCCCTGCCCCTGATGGTGGCGGCGCTTGGCTGGGGATCCGTCACCGCACTGATCGGCGGAATCGTTGCCGCGCTCGGCCTCGGCGCCATTTTCGGTTTTGGTTATATGGCAGCGTTCGCGCTGACCATCGCGCTGCCCGCATGGTGGCTTGGATACCTGACGCTGCTGGCGCGCCCGGTCTCGAACGATCCACAACTCGCAAATCTCGCGCCGGCGCTCGACTGGTATCCGACCGGCCGCATGCTGATGTGGATTGCGGCTTTCGCGACCCTCACCACCGTGAGCGCCTTGCTCACGCTCGGCAGCGATGCAGAGACCATCACCGCCGCGCTGCGCCGCGGCCTGTTGCGCATCATCGGGCGCGGGGCTGTCACGCCCGCGGGCGAAAGCGAACGGGTGGTCGATGCGCTGGTGGCGGTCGCGCCAGGTGCTGCGACGATCATCGCGATGATGACGCTGACCCTCAATCTGTGGCTCGCCGCCAGGATCACGACCACATCGGGCCGCCTGAAGCGGCCGTGGCCCGACCTGCGCACCACCACATTGCCCAAGATGGTGCTGGGCGCGCTGCTGGTCGCCGTCGTGCTCTGCTTTACCGGCGGACTGCTGGCGTTGGTCGCGCAGATCGTCAGCGCGGCGCTTCTGATGGCATACGCCATCACCGGATTTGCGGTGCTCCATACGGTGACGCAGGCGTTTTCAGGCCGTGCCTTCGTGCTCGGCGCCGCCTATGCCGGCACGCTGTTCATCGGCTGGCCGCTGATTGGAATGATCGGCCTCGGCCTCGCCGATGCCGTTCTTGGAATTCGACAAGCCTACTGGAACCGGCGCGGACCACCGCCCCTGCCGAGTTCCTGACCTCAACCTGAACGCAACATCTTCAACTCAAGTCAGACTCAACGGAGAACTCAAATGGAAGTCATTCTGCTCGAACGCGTGGCCAAGCTCGGCCAGATGGGCGATGTGGTCAAAGTGAAGGACGGGTTCGCCCGTAACTTCCTGCTCAAGCGCAACAAGGCGCTGCGCGCGACCAAGGAAAACCGCGAGAAGTACGACGGCATGAAGGCCGATCTCGAGGCCAAGAACATTCAGGCCAAGGGCGAAGCGACCAAGGTTGCCGAGAAGATCGACGGCCGCAACGTCATCATCATCCGTCAGGCGTCGGAAACCGGCCAGCTGTACGGTTCGGTGTCGGTGCGCGACATCATGGCGGCTCTCGAAGCCGATGGCGTTTCGCTGAACCGCCAGCAGGTGCTGCTCGACGCGCCGATCAAGACCATCGGCCAGCACAAGATCATCATTGCCGTGCATCCTGAGGTCGAAGTCCACGTCTCGACGACGGTTGCCCGCTCCGACGCGGAAGCCGAGCGCATCAACCGCGGCGAAGACGTCAACAGCCGTCAGGAAGACCGCGACGCGGCCGCCGAAGCCATCGCCGCCGCCGGCGAGTTCTTCGATCCGGAAGCGCAACACGACGACGTCGCCGAGCCGGCCGAAGCGCCTGCCGAAGAGAAGTAAGGCTCCGGCGCAAGCCGATCGCACGCTAAAAAGCCCGGTCTCCTTGAGGCCGGGCTTTTTCCTAGCTCACGACCTTCGGTGCGATGGCCCGATCGATCATCGCAATCGAGGCCAGCGCGGTCGCGGTGTGTTTCTCTGTGCCGTCAATGACGCAGAACACGTCGGCGGCGACGACCGACACCTGCCGTCCCGGCTTCACGACGCGCGCGCGACAGATCAGCCGTTCGCCCGACGCAGGCGCAAGCAG
>JAGVII010000044.1 GCA_020056155.1 Afipia sp. | reverse complement strand
CTGGCCAAGGCCGATCACCAGCCCGCACTGGCGCTGACCGACAACGACAACATGTTCGGCGCGCTGGAGTTTTCGGACAAGCTCGCCGCCTCCGGCATCCAGCCGATAACCGGCTGCGCGATGTCGGTCGATTTCGGCGATCAGGACCCCGCTGCCCGCAACGCGCTTGCGCCCGCGCGGCTTGTGCTGCTGGCGACCAACGAGGACGGCTATCGCAGCCTGATGAAGCTGAACTCGCGCGCGTTTCATGACACGCCGGTCAATCAGTCGTCCCATATCAAGATCGAGTGGCTGGACGGCGAGACCAGCGGGTTGATCGCGCTGACGGGCGGTCCGGAAGGGCCGGTCGCGCAGGCCATCACCGCCGATCAGCCGGCGTTGGCGCAGGCCCGTTGCGACAGGCTGGCCGAAATGTTCGGGGACCGGCTCTACATCGAATTGCAGCGCCACGGGATCGAAAGTGAACGCCGCGTTGAGCCCGCGTTGATCGACATGGCCTATGCCATGGGCCTGCCGCTGGTCGCAACCAACCAGCCGTATTTCGCAACCGCCGACGATTACGAAGCGCACGACGCGCTGCTCTGCATCGCGGGTGGTCGGCTGGTATCGGAGACCGACCGCAATCAATTGACGCCGGATCACCGGTTCAAGACGCGCGCCGAAATGGCCGTGCTGTTCGCCGATCTGCCGGAGGCCCTGGCGTCCACCGTCGAGATCGCGAAGCGCTGCGCATACCGGCCTCGGACGCGCAAGCCGATCCTGCCGCGCTTCACGGTGGGAAGCGACAACGCCGGCGACGCGGAAGCCGAGGAGGGCACCGAATTGCGCCGTCAGGCCGCCGAGGGCCTGGCTGGGCGTCTGGCGCTGCATGGTCTGGCGCCGGGCATGACCGAGGAGGATTACAGCAAGCGTCTTGCCTTCGAACTCGATGTCATCACCCGCATGAACTATTCGGGCTACTTCCTGATCGTGTCGGACTTCATCAAGTGGGCGAAGGCTCAGGGCATTCCGGTCGGTCCGGGCCGCGGTTCCGGCGCGGGTTCGCTGGTGGCCTATGCGCTGACCATCACCGACCTCGATCCCATCCGGTTCGGACTGCTGTTCGAGCGTTTCCTCAATCCGGAACGCGTGTCGATGCCGGACTTTGACATCGACTTCTGTCAGGATCGGCGCATCGAGGTGATCCGCTACGTGCAGGAGCGTTACGGCCGCGAGCAGGTCGGTCAGATCATCACCTTCGGAACGCTGCAGGCGCGCGGCGTGCTGCGCGACGTCGGCCGCGTGCTGCAGATGCCCTATGGGCAGGTGGACCGGCTCACCAAGCTGGTGCCGCAGAATCCGGCGGCGCCGGTCACGCTGGCGAAGGCTATCGAGAGCGAGCCGAAGCTGCAGGCCTTCCGTGATGAGGACCCCGTGGTGGCGCGCGCATTCGATATCGCGCAGCGGCTTGAGGGTCTGACGCGCCATGCCTCGACCCATGCCGCGGGCATCGTGATCGGCGACCGGCCGCTCAGTGAGCTGGTGCCGATGTACCGCGATCCGAAATCGGACATGCCGGTCACCCAGTTCAACATGAAGTGGGTCGAACCCGCGGGGCTGGTGAAATTCGACTTCCTCGGCCTGAAGACGCTGACGGTGCTCGATGTCGCGGTGAAGCTGCTCAAGCAGCGCGGGGTCGAGGTCGATCTCGCCACGCTGCCGCTCGACGACAAGCAGAGCTATGAGATGCTGGCGCGCGGCGAAGTGGTCGGTGTGTTCCAGGTTGAAAGCCAGGGCATGCGACGCGCGTTGGTCGACATGCGCCCCGACCGTTTCGAGGACATCATCGCGCTGGTCGCGCTGTATCGTCCGGGTCCGATGGCGAACATTCCGACGTACTGCGCGCGCAAGCACGGCGACGAGGAGCCCGAGTACCTGCATCCGATGCTGGAGCCGATTCTCAAGGAAACCTTTGGCGTCATCATCTATCAGGAACAGGTGATGCAGATCGCGCAGGTCATGGCCGGCTACTCGCT
>JAGVII010000587.1 GCA_020056155.1 Afipia sp. | reverse complement strand
GCGACGAAGCAATCCAGCTTTTGCAAGGTGGATTGCTTCGCGGAGCCTGTCATCGGGCCGGCAAAGCCGGACCCGTTGGCTCGCAATGACGAAGAAAGGCCAAAGACGTGGATGGCCGGGTCAAGCCCGGCCATGACGACTTCGGTTGGTGAGCGTGTACTCCGGTTGTCGCGCCAATCCGCGCCCACGTCCCACCCTGCGGCCACTGCGGAACTATGCTAGGGCTTGCCCATGCAGCCCGCCGAATCGGTTCTTTTCTTTTTCGGACTGTTCGCCATGGTCGCCGAGGCCATGACGGCGGCTCTTTCGGCCGGGCGTCGCAAGATGGACTGGTTCGGTGTGGCGATGCTCGGATGCGTGACCGCCCTTGGCGGCGGCTCGCTGCGCGACATGCTGCTCGGGCATTATCCGCTGCTCTGGGTGAAACATCCCACGCTGCTGCTGCTGACCGGCGGCGCGGCGCTGCTCACCATCGCGCTGGCGCGCGTGGTGCACCGCTTTCACTATCTGTTTCTCGTGCTCGATGCGATCGGCCTCGTGGTCTTCACCATCATCGGCTGCAACGTGGCCATGAGCATGGGCCAGCCGCTGACCATCGTGGTGGTGGCGGGCATGATCACTGGATGTGCCGGCGGCGTGCTGCGCGACATTCTTTGCACCGAGGTGCCGCTGCTGTTCCGCAGCGAACTCTACGCCAGCGTCTCACTGGTGACGGGCGCGCTCTATGTCGCGGGCAACCATTTCGGCGTCGAGCACATCGCGGTGGTGATCGGCTCGGTGGCGTTCGGCCTGACGTTCCGCCTGCTGGCGATCCGCTACAAGTGGGAAATGCCGAAGTTCATCTACGAGCGCGAAGGGCCGCACTGAGCCCTACGCCGCCTTGCTGCGTTTTTTCAGTTCTTCTTCCGCGCGCTTTTTCAGTTCCGTTGCGCTGACATTCTCGACATGGGTGCCGATAAACCAGCTGTTGCCTGCGGGGTCCTTCACGCCGCCGGAGCGGTCGCCGTAGAACTGGTTCGACGGCTCTATGATCGAGGTGCCGCCGGCCTTGATGGCCTTCTGGTAGGCGGCATCCGCGTCGGGCACATAAAGATAAAGCACGGACGGCGAGCTTTTCACGAACTCCGGCGAGTCCGCGATCATGATCATCGAGTTTCCGATTTTCAGCGCGGCATGCATCACCTTGTCATCGGGCCGCCTGGTCATTTCGCTGACCAGTTGGGCGCCGAAGGCCTTCTGAAGAAAGCCGATGACCTTTTCCGCGCCATCGACGATGAGATAGGGCGTAACGGTGTGATATCCGTCGGGAATGAACTTGACCTTGGAAGCCATGAGCAAACTCCTCGTTTCGGTTATGACGGGCGGTCGCGCCGGGTCACGGCGGGTTGCTCCGCCGGAACTTCGTCCGCGATTGCGACAGGATCATGAACCAGCCGCACCATGCAGGCCTCCGTCACGCGTAGCGGACCGCTGCCTTGCGCGGCCATTTGCACGGCGTCGGCGATCTCCTGGGTGACGGCCGATTGTTCCGACGGGGGAAGGGCGCTGATGTAGTCCAGCGCATCCTTCAGCGTGGCAATTGGGCGCCCCTTCGCGGGAACGATCGGCTTGATGAAACGGCTATTCCACGGCACGCGCGTCTCCTGCGTCACAATGGCCGGATCAAGCGCGCCGCGTGCGATTCGTTCCGAACCAATCGGCCTGTGGCGCGTTATTCCGCATGCCGAAGAAAAAAGCCTTGCCCCGAAGGCCGCTGAGGCCGATGTCCAGCACACCGGCCAAACACGCGCGCCGGAACTCACACGTGAAATTGCCGATGGCAACGCAACCGCCGGATTGTGGCCGGGGCGTGCCGCAGCCAATGAAATCGCAGGCCAATGCGACCGGGCCGAGAGAGCCGATGCGCAGCGACAAGGCGCAATGCGCGAAGTCGCGTGCAAGCGCGCTCGCAAAGCAGCGTGACGAATTACGCAAGGGGAATCCCGCATCACGGGCGTGAGGCGTCATGAAAGAGCTTCTCGAATGGCTGGAGATGATCTGGAAGGGTGAGTGGCCTGTGGAACCGCAGGATCGCTAGCTCGTGCGCCGGACACGCGCGGTCGCGCCCGCCACGATCTGCATGAGCACGCCGAGCAGCCAGCCGAACGTCAGCAGCATTGTCACGAGCGGGGTCGCGTCGGCATCGGCCACGATGGAATAGACCGAGATGAAGGCGGCCGCGGCGGCGAGGAAGGTTCCCGCCGCGCTCAGCAGTTCGACGGGGTCGGTCGGCTGCTCTTCGCCGCTGATGCGCGCCGGTGCGGACCCGCTCGCGCGATGCGGCGGCACATCGATGCCCAGATAGAAACCGATGGCACCGAGGATCATGAGAGTGAGACTCGTGGTCACGGAACCCAGCAGTTCGATTCCCGCACTGGAGACATGGGCCGCGACGAACAGGCCGCATGACGCGCCGGCCATGGACAGGCCGAACCGTTCGATCACATGGGCGCATCTGCTGGTGCGGGAACGGTAGGCGCGATGGGCGATGATGCTGTCTGCCATTTAGGATCACTCACGGAACCGCAAATCGTTCCCGTCATCGCCGAGGGACTCGCGGTTTGTTTAGGCGCGCGCAGGGCGGTTCGTAAGATACCCATTCGATACCTCGCGTTTCGCGCTTGACTTACCCATCAACTAGGACTATATTCCTGTTGTCCTGCCCCGTCATGAGGGGCGTTTCGCGATCGTCACGATGCGTGGGGCGGGATGCGGTGGCGCGGCAGCGTCAGGCGCGAGCGAGGATGGCAGGGCGCGTTCCTTGTACAAAGGGCGCGTGAGTCATCCGAGCAAGCGCTGACGGACCACGCTGTGCGCGGGATTGCGAGGCGGCAACG
>JAGVII010000048.1 GCA_020056155.1 Afipia sp. | reverse complement strand
GTGATCGTCGGCGGTCTGATCATGTGGGCCGTGCTGATGGAAGCGCTGCGCCGCACCGGCGGCTGGAGTCTGGTGCTTTGCGTCCTGCCTTTCACCGTCTACCCATTGTTTGCAGACGCAAGCTGGCTGGGACCGTTCCGCGGCACCCAGTCCACCCTCGATCAAGCCACCGCCTATCATGTCCTGTCGGGTGAGAGTCTGCTCGGAATTCCAATCCAGGCTTTCGCGGATACCGTGATCGGCTTTCTGGTATTCGGCACGGCGCTCATGATGACGGGCGCAGGCAAGTTCTTCATCAATATCGCTTTCGCGCTTTGCGGAACTTTCCGTGGCGGCGCCGCCAAGGTCTGCATTTTTGCCAGCGCTCTTCTCGGCATGATGTCCGGGTCGATCATTTCAAACGTGCTCACGGCCGGAACCATGACCATTCCGGTGATGAAGAAAAGCGGTTTCCGCGCGTCCTATGCCGCAGCCATTGAAGCCTGTGCCTCGACTGGCGCGGTGCTCGCACCGCCGGTGATGGGCGCCACCGCGTTCATTATCGCGCAGTTCCTGAACGTCAGCTACGCGGAAGTCGCACTCGCGGCGATCATTCCGGCCGCCCTGTTTTATCTCGGCCTTTTTATGCAGGTGGATTCTTACGCTGCGCGCCACAAGCTCGCCGGCATTCCGCGTTCGGAGCTGCCGCGCGTGTGGGACACCATCAAGGAAGGCTGGTACTACGTTTTCGTCATCGCGCTGCTGATCGTGATGTTGCTGTACTTCAAGCGCGAAAGCCATGCGCCGTTCTACGCGACCGCCCTCCTGCTGGTGCTGAACCAGTTGTTCTCGAAAGATACCCGCTGGACGTTTGCAACCATCGGCAAGTTCCTGGAAGTGAATGGACGGACATTCGTCGAACTCGTCGGCATTTTGGCGGGATGCGGACTGTTGATCGGCGCCTTCTCGATGACAGGCGTTATCTCCAGCCTCGCCAACGACCTGTTGAGAATCGCCGGCGACAACGCGCTCCTGCTGCTCGCGATGTGCGCTTTCACAAGCCTGATTCTGGGGCTCGGTCTGACAACGACCGCCTGTTATATCTTCCTTGCCATTCTCGTCGCGCCCGCTCTCGAGAAAGCCGGCCTGAACAAGATGGCCGTCCACATGTTCATCTTTTACTGGGGCATGCTGTCGTCGATCACGCCACCCGTGGCCATCGCGTCATTTGCTGCAGCCGGCATAGCCGGCTCCCCCGCAATGAGGACAGGATGGGAATCGATGTGGGTGGGCAGCATCATCTACTTCATCCCCTTCTTCTTCGTGCTCAACCCTGCGCTGGTTCTGCAAGGCGACGCGCCCTATCTCGAAGCGCTGGGGCTGATGGCACTCGCGGGGATTGGCACGCTGTTCATCTGCGGCGGCATCCAGGGTTACCAGGCGTTCGTCGGCGACCTGCGGCGTACGGGTGCAATGGAGTGGCCGGTCCGTGTGTTGCTGGTGATCGGCGGATTCACTCTCGCAACACCGGGCGGCGGCATCATGCCTGTCTCGGAGTTGCAGATCATCGCAATCGCGCTCGCGATTCTGGTTCCAGCGCTGGTCGTCGCCTTCTTCCTGATGCAGCGGAACCCGGTTGCCCGGTCAGAAGTCACCACGCGCTAGATCGCGATTGACGCGCTGCGCAACCGACGAAAGCCGCCAATCGAAATGTGGCGACAATTCGCGCCTCACCATGGCGCGAAGGGAATCGTGCATCCACGCCACACCTTGTCGAAATAGGCCACCCTTCCGGCGTGAATGACTTGTATCTGGCATTCTGATGTGTTCGACCTATGGTTCGTCGAACGCTAGACCTGATAAGGGATAACGATGTTCAAAGCACTTCTCGCAACCACCCTGCTTGTCTCGGCAACTGTTGGCGCGTTTGCGCAGGCCCCACAGCGCAGCGGCACACCGGAAGAACAGAAGGCCTGCGCTCCGGACGTCTCACGCTATTGCCGCACCGTGATGAACGACGGTGATTTCGTGATCCTGGGCTGCCTTCAGGCACACCGCGCGAAGATCAGCAAGAAATGTGATGCGGTTCTGCGTAGTCACGGCCAGTAAGCGGCCATACTTCCGCGCACTTCCATACTCTGCATAAGAAGAACCAATCAGCCTGACCTTGTCAGGCTGATTTTCTTGCTGCGTTGTCGACCAAAGTCTTCCCCAACGACCAAATCGCACCGGGCACGCGATGGCTGCTTTCGATCACGGTATCGAACGAACCCGTGATCCAGTTGCAGTCCTCCTGCGTGATCGTGAGCGACGGCAGCAGCTTGATGGTGTGGCTGGCGTGGCCCGACACCTGGCTGAGGATCTTGTGATCCTTGAACAGCGGGATGGTGATCAACTGGCAGAACAGACCCTTGCTCGCCGTTTCCAGCATCGTCCACGATGCCTTGAGCGCCAGCGATTTCGGCGGACCGAATTCGACACCGATCATAAGCCCCTTGCCACGCACGTTCTTCAGGAGTTCGTAACGCGGAATCATCGCTGACAATGTCGTCAGCAGTTCGGCGCCGCGCGCCGCTGCGTTCTCGATCACCTTCTCCTGCTTGAGCGCTTCCAGCGTCGCGATGCCGGCAGCCATGGCGAGATCGTTCTTGGAGAATGTCGATCCGTGCACAACGGCGCGGTCCATGCGGTCGAAAATCTTGTCGAAGATCGCCTTGCGCGTCAGCACCGCACCGACCGGGACGTGACCGCCGGAAAGTGACTTCGACAGCAGCACCATGTCCGGCTCGACATTCCAGTGCTCGACTGCGAGGAAACGCCCTGTGCGGCCCATGCCGGTCTGGATTTCGTCCGCCACGAACAACGTGCCATATCGCTTGCACAGGGCAGCCGCACCCGCGAGAAACCCGTCGTCGGGCATGTTGACGCCCTTGCCCTGAATCGGCTCGACGATGAAGGCGGCAACCTGCCGAGCGGTCAGCGCCTTTTCGAGCGCCGCAAGATCGTTGAACGGAATCGAGAAGCAATCCGGCAGCAGCGGTCCGAAACCGTCACGGAAATTCTTGTCGCCAGTCAGAGACAAAGAACCATAGGACAGCCCGTGATAGCCGTGGTCGCAATAGACGATGCCGGTCCGGCCGGTGGCGCCGCGCGCGAATTTGATCGCAGCTTCGACACATTCCGTCCCCGAATTCGCAAAAAACACCTTGTCGAGATAGGGCACATGCGCGATCAGGCGCTCCGCCAGAATGCCGGCCAGCGTGGACAGATCGAGCTGAACGAGATTAGGCAGATCACTGTCGAGCACGCTCTTGAGGGCGTTCTTGACGGTCGGATGATTGCGGCCGAGTGCGAAGACGCCGAACCCGCTCAGGAGATCGAGATAACGATCATCGTTGCGGTCGAACAGATACTGCCCCTGGGCTCGCTGAAAGCCGACGTCATAACCGATGGTCTTGAGGACCCGAACAAGCTGCTCGTTGAGGTACCGCGTGTGCAGAGCGTTGCGCTGGAATTGGCGATCCGCGAACATCTCTGAAATGTCTAGATTTGGCTGCATGATGTCATACATACTTCGTTTGCCGGGCGTGTAGTCAACTGAAATTAGTGTATGCGTCGATTTGTCAATCTCTGGAACAACGAACGGCTTTTGTGTTTAAATTGGTTGCAATGCACGCGAGGATTCATGCGAAAAATAGCCTTTAGTGGAATGTTCCTGCTCGCCGCTGCTGGCGCCGCCTCGGCGGCAGAACCGCTCGGTGAATGGCGCGATGAAGACGGCAAGGCGACGATCCGAATCGTCGATTGCAATTCGCGGCTATGGGGGGTCGTCGCCTCCGAATCCATTCCCGGCGGCATCGACAAGAACAATCCCGACAAGGCCAAGCGGACCCGTCCCCTGCTGGGCATGCCCATTCTTCTGAACATGAAGAAGGTCGAGGACGAGAAGGACAAGTGGGAAGGCAAGGTTTACGACGCGACCAGCGGCAAAACCTATGACTCCTCGATCCAGCTCAAAACGGCCAACTCCCTGCGCATCGAAGGCTGCGTGGCCATGATCCTCTGTGGCGGCCAGACTTGGACCCGTGTCGCTGAGGGAGCGCCTGCGCCCGGCGGACAGAAGACGACGGCACCTGCGCCCGGCGGACAGAAGGCGCCGGCGTCCAAGGCCACCGCGGCGCCGTTTCCGACGCCGATCGGCAGCCCCAAGACAGCCGCTTCTCCGAAGGCCGGAGCCAAGGCGGGATCGCCAGATGCTGCGACCTCCGAGGTTTGTCTGCTTCCGGAGATCGCTAACGCTCCTCGTTAGTGTCGCGCGGACGCCCCATCAAAGCAGGCTGGAATAGCACCGCCGCTGCAAGCGTGGTGACCAGCGACAGCGCCAGCAGCTTACCCATGCTCGACGTGCCGGGATGACTCGATAGCCAAAGGCTGCCGAATGCCGTCGCGGTCGTCAGCGCACTGAAGAAGATTGCGCGCGTCAGGCTCGATTGCAGCAGGTCGGTCTGCCCTGCCCGCCACGCGGTCACATAGTAGATCTTGAACGCCACACCGATGCCGAGCAGCAGCGGCAGCGCGATGATGTTGGCGAAGTTCATCGGCAGTCCTATGAGGACGCAGATCTCGAGTGTCACCACACCTGCCAGCACAAGCGGCACCAGCGTGAGCAGCACGTCGCCGATCCGCTTCAGAACGATCCAGAGCAGGATCGCAATGGACAGCAGCGCCCAGCCACCCGCCTGAATGAAGGCCGACACGATGGTGTCGCCCGATTTCAAAATCGAAATCGGGCCGCCGATGGCGTTCGGCTCAACCTTCAGGACCGCGGCAGCGAAACTGCGCAACGTGTCGTTGTCGTTCGGATCGCCCTTCGGCTGCGCCTCGACGCGGGTCCGTCCATCGGACGACGTCCAGTCGGCGAGAATGTCGGGCGGCAAGGTTTTGATGCTGACCGGCTGCGCCTTGAGCAGGCCACGGACCTGATCCAGCGCAACGTTCAAGGGAGAAATAAACGTCGTTTCCGCCCTGTCGCGCATAGCCTTGTCGGCCTGCGCGAGTTTCGCGAGCGCGTCCGCGAGGCGGCGTGCTGCCGCGGCGCCTGGCCCCTTGTCGTCGCCGGCGGTCTTGCGCAGGCTATCCACAGAGCCCTTTAGTGCGGCAACATTTTCCTCGTCTGACGGCGCGGTGCCGCGCGATGTCTCATTCAGGATCGGATTGAGCGACGCCGCCGCCTTGCGGATGATCGCGAGCTTTGCCGGCTGATCGTCGGGAATGAAACTGTCGAGCGAGACCGTTCGCGACACTTCGGGAATTTTCGCGAGGCGAGCTTGAATTTCCTTGGCAGCGGCCACAGACGGAGCCAGGACTTCGACGGCATTGGTGCCGGTATTCGGGTCGCGGCGCAGATCGAGATACGTCGCGACCGATTCAACCTTTGCACTGCGCAGGTTCATCGGATTGAAGTCGAACTGCAGAAAGTACAGCAATGGCAGGCCGAGAACGGCCACACCCAGGGTTGCGGCGACAACGCCGACCCGATGGCGGTCCAGGAAGCTGTCGACCGGGGCCAGGAACTTGAAACCGAGCGGTTCGGCTTCGCCCGGAGGATTCAGTATCTTGAGCAATGCGGGCAGCACGGTAACGGCGGCGAGGAACGCGATGATCATGCCCGCGCCGGCGATCTTTCCGAGTTCGGACACGCCCTTGTAGTCGGTTGGCAGGAACGAGAGAAAGCCCGCAGCCGTGGCCACCGCCGCAAGCGTCAGCGGAACTGCGGAATACTCGGCGGCTTTCTCAAGCGCCGGCTCCAGACCATCGATTTCGTGACGTTCGGCACGATAGCGTACGCTGTACTGGATGCCGAAATCGACTCCAAGGCCGACAAACAGCACGAAGAATGCGATCGAAATCAGGTTGAACGCGCCCACCAGCATCAGCCCGATGGCGGTGGTAACCGACAGTCCGATCACGAGCGTGATGAAAACAGCACCGATGATCTTTGGTGACTTCAGCGCGCACCACAGGATGAAGAGGACGATCAGCACCGTCCCGGTGTGTGTGACGAGCGCGCCCTCCTGAACGGTCGCAAATTCGTCATTCGCGATTGGAACAGGTCCGGTAAGGCGGACTTTGGCATTGTATTCGCCGGCGAGGTTTGCGTCCTGCGCCGCCTTGCGGATCGCGGCGGTGGCGGCCCCGCCCGGCTCCAGCGCGTTAAAGTCGAGGATCGGCCGCATCAG
>JAGVII010000149.1 GCA_020056155.1 Afipia sp. | reverse complement strand
TCGCGTGGGTCGCTTGGATCGGAGCCGCCACCGAACCGGACGCGGCGCCAGCCAAACCCTTTTACCTGCGTCCGCCCGACGCCCAGCCGAAGGCCGGCTTTTCCCTGCCGAATGCGCGTTCATAGCCATGATGCGCCTCGCCGGATTTCTCGCCAGCCTGTTTCCGCAACTCTTCAAGCGGCCCGATGCCAGGGTCGAGCCCGCGAACGTGCGCGATGCGCCGCGGTTGTCGCAGTTGCATCGCGCCTCGTTTCATCGCGGCTGGGGCACCGACGAATTCGAGCAGATCCTGATCGAGCGCAATGCACTCGCGCATCGTCTGCGGCTCGGCGGAACCACCATCGGCTTTATAATATCGCGCACTGCAGCAGACGAAGCGGAAATCCTCTCGGTTGCGGTTGCACAGCCCCATCGCGGACAGGGCTTCTCGCGCAACCTGTTGCGTACACATCTCGGACATCTCGCGGGGCTTGGCCTGAAAACCGTGTTTCTCGAAGTCGAGGAAAACAACCGCCCTGCCCGCGCGCTTTATGAACGCGCCGGATTTCGCGTCGTGGGCCGCCGCGAACGGTACTACAAGGACGTCAGCGGCGGACAATTGAACGCCGTGGTGATGCAACGAGACTTGTCGTAAGCTCCCTGCGGTGGCAAAACACGACTCAACTCACCGGAACTTCGTGTCATGACGTCCTTGAAGTCCATGCCTGCGGGCAAGCATACGGATATCGAGAAACGCTGCGCCGCAGCCGGCATGCGCATGACCGAGCAGCGCCGCGTGATCGCGCGCGTGCTGGCGGAAGCCATGGATCATCCGGACGTCGAGGAACTCTACCGGCGCTGCGTCGCAGTCGACGACAAGATCTCGATTTCGACCGTCTATCGCACCGTGAAGCTGTTCGAGGACGCCGGCATTATCGAGCGTCACGATTTCCGCGAAGGCCGCGCCCGCTACGAGCAGGTGCCGGAGAGCCATCACGACCATCTCATCAATCTGCGCGACGGCAAGGTGATCGAGTTCACCTCCGAGGAAATCGAGAAACTTCAGACCGAGATCGCGCGCAAGCTCGGCTACAAGCTGGTCGATCACCGGCTCGAGCTGTATTGCGTGCCGCTGGACGAAAAGACTCGGGACGACGACAAGACTTGAGTGCCTCCTCCATTTACGACCTTGTCATTTTCGATTGCGACGGCGTGCTCGTCGACAGCGAGGCGCTGGCCTGCGTGGTTCATGCCGATGTGTTGACGCAGCACGGCTACGCGATCTCTCCCGAGCAGGTACACGATCGTTTCCTCGGACGTTCCGCGCGTGAAGCGAGGCTGGAAGTCGAGACTGAACTCGGCCGCGCCTTTCCCGACGCCTATACCGCGCAGTTGAGAGCCACGATCGATCGGGTGTTCGGCGAACAGCTGCGGCCGATTCCACACATCGCCGATACGCTGGCCAGACTGTCCCTGCGCGTATGCGTGGCGTCGTCCGGCACACCGACTCGAATTCGCAGCAGCCTCGGCACCACCGGACTGCTCGACTTCTTTGCGCCACATCTGTTTTCCGCGATGCAGGTCGAACGCGGCAAACCAGCGCCGGACCTGTTTCTGTTTGCCGCCGCTCAGATGGACACGCCGCCGTCGCGATGCGTCGTGGTCGAGGACAGCGTGCCCGGCGTCATCGCCGCCCGCGCCGCGGACATGACCGTGATCGGATTTACCGGCGGCAGCCACTGCCGCCCTGGCGATGCGGACCGATTGCGGGCCGCCGGCGCCGGCATTGTCATCGACGACATGCGGGGCTTGCCCGCTCTGATTGCACAAAGCCTCGACCGCGCTGAAATAGCCCTCATTTAGGGGCGCAACCCCGGCGTGAATGCCCGTTTCTGAAAAGATCGTTTCTGAACAACGGGATAGGTGATTTTTCGAGCATCCCTGAAATCACCCGGTAGCTGGATTTCATGGCTCTTTACCTATATTTGAAGCGCCAGAGAGCGGCCAGATCAGCGTCGCCAAATCAGGATTTCGATGACCGCGCCGCGTAAGCTGCACATCAAGTCATACGGCTGTCAGATGAATGTCTACGATGCACAACGCATGGTGGACACGCTGGCGCCTGAGGGATTCGTTGAAACGGCCAGCGTCGATGACGCCGATCTCGTGATCCTCAACACCTGTCACATACGTGAGAAGGCGTCCGAAAAGGTCTATTCGGAGCTCGGTCGCCTGCGCACCGCCAAGATCGAGGCCGCACGCAACGGCCGCGAGATGCGGATCGCGGTCGCGGGCTGCGTCGCGCAGGCCGAAGGCAGCGAGATTATCCGCCGCGCGCCAGTTGTCGACGTCGTGGTCGGTCCGCAGAGTTATCATCATCTGCCGCAACTGCTGGCGAAGGCGAAGAGCGATGGCCGCGCCGTTGAGACCGAATTTCCTGTCGAGGATAAATTTACCTCATTGCCCGATCCGAAGCCGGCCGTGATCCGCGCGCGCGGCATCTCGTCATTCGTCACGGTGCAGGAAGGCTGCGACAAGTTCTGCACCTTCTGCGTGGTGCCTTATACGCGCGGCATGGAAGTGTCGCGTCCGGTTGCGCGCATCGTCGATGACGTGCAGCGTCTCGCCGACAACGGCGTGCGCGAGATCACGCTGATCGGCCAGAACGTCAACGCGTTTCATGGCGATGGCGGCGACGGCAGACCATGGTCGCTCGGCAAGCTTCTTCATCGTCTCGCCGGCATTCCGGGCATCGTTCGGCTGCGTTATTCGACCAGCCATCCCCGCGACGTCGATGA